>NZ_QETJ01000076.1:0-23392 GCF_003105095.1 Pseudomonas sp. NDM
GGAATGCGTATCCCCTGTAGGAGTGAGCCTGCTCGCGATAGCGGTTTATCAAACGCGGAAGGCTTGAACGGCCGTATGCAATCGCCCACCCAGCACCAGCAGATTCTCGCCCTGTTCGCGCCCTTGGCCGATGCGCAGCAGGTTATCCCCACCCAGTTGATGAATGCGCTCGCTGTGATCGCGGATCTCGCTCACCGCGCCGCTTTGTTGTGCGGTGACATCGGCAATGCGCACAGCCGTGTCGGCGATGGTCTGAATCGCGCCGACGATTTTATCCAGCGCACCGTCCGCCGCCTGCGCCTGACTGGCCGTGGCTTCGGCGTGTTCGACCTGGGCGCGCATACCCTCAACCGATTGTCGGGCGGCGGTCTGCAGGCCGGCGATCAGCGTCTGGATTTCCGCCGTCGCTCCGGCAGTACGCTGCGCCAGCGAGCGCACTTCTTCGGCAACCACGGCGAAACCCCGGCCCATCTCGCCGGCGCGAGCGGCTTCGATCGCGGCGTTCAGGGCGAGCAGATTGGTTTGGTCAGCAATCGAGCGGATCACCGTCAGCACGCCGCCAATAGTTGCCGACTCCTCGGCGAGGTGCTCGATCATCTGCGCATTGCCCTGAACTTCACCGACCAAAGCATGCAATCCGGTCAGGCTCTGGCCGATCACAGCCTGGCCATGCTCGACAGCCAGACCGGCATGACGGCTGGCATCGGCAGCCTGGCGGGCGTCGCCGGCCACTTGCTGAATGGTCGCCTCCAGTTCGCCCAGTGAGTCACGGATCAGCGCAGTATCACCGGCCTGATGCTCGGCGCCGCTGTGCAGGTCATTGCTCAGTTCGGCGAGGGTACGGCTGCTGCCCGCGACTTGCTCGGCGTTGCCGCGAATCGTGCCGACCAGATCCACCAGATAGGCGCGCAAGCGATTGAGCGAGGCTTCGATGTCGTGCAGTTCGCGGTTGGTCTTGCCCAGTTGGATGTCGCGACTGAAATCGCCTTCGGCCCAGGTCGACAATGCCGGGGCGAGGTTGGTCAGAGTGCGGGCGAGGCGCCGTTGCAAGGTGTCGATGAGCAGGGCGATCAGCAGAATCAGGCCGATCATCACGCCTTGCATCAGCCGCACTTCGCCCTGGATCTGCCCGTGTTGCGCGCGCACCACCGGTTCGAGGCCCGCAATGGCGTGTTGCACGCTGGCGATTTTTTCGTGGGTGGCGGCGCTGAGATCGGCGCGTTTCTGGATCTGCTCGCGAGTGCGCGCCAGTTCCGCCGGGTAGCGGCCGAGCAAGCTGTTCAGTTCGCGTTTGAGGCCGACACCGGCATCCTCGGCGGCGGCTTTATCAGTGTTCTCGATGCCCATGAGTGCGGCGAAATCGTCACTGTTCGATTCAGTGCGGGTGACCACTCCGAGCAAGGGCAGGGCGTCGATTGCCTGGGCCTCGGCGCGCATGCTGCCGACCTCGCGCTCGACATCGGCGGCGAGCTCACTGCGCCCGCTGCTCACCAGTTTGTCCCGCGCCAGCGACAATTTGCCCAGATGCTGCGACGCGGCGAGCAGGGGTGCGAGATAGGCGGCGTTGCCATTGGCGTAGGTGTTGAGCTGGTCGAGGCCGGCGCTGAGTTCGCGTTCGGCCTGCAACAGCAGGGCTTGCGGATCGCCGGCCAGTTTGCCGGCGGCGAGCAGGTCGGTTTTGCTGAATTCATCGAGGCTCGACAGACTTGGCTGCACGGTGTCGGCCAGCGCCGGGGGCAATTCACTCAGTTGCTTGTGCACGCTGTCGATGGCCTGGG
Source organism: Pseudomonas sp. NDM (assembly GCF_003105095.1). Lineage (NCBI taxonomy): Bacteria > Pseudomonadati > Pseudomonadota > Gammaproteobacteria > Pseudomonadales > Pseudomonadaceae > Pseudomonas > Pseudomonas sp. NDM. The sequence continues at coordinate 1,779 of NZ_QETJ01000076.1, forward strand.
CGGCGCTGCTCAGGCGCAGCGCGTCACCGCTGGCGAGGTAATCCTCGACGTTGCGCGCCACTTCATTCTGAAATTGCTGCGACAGCCCCAGGTACCGCTCCATCAAAAGATACGGACGTTCGAGGGCTTTTTGCGACCACCACAGCGTGGCGCCAAGGGCCACGCAGACGGCGACCAGCAGCAGAGTGTTGAGATTGGTGAGCAACTTCAGGCGCATGACGGCTACCAACGGCAGAAATGGTAAGCGCCTGAATTTATTGCGGTTCTATTACAGGGTTATGACCGAATCAGTGGATTCCGATGAAAAAGTGGCACTTTGCTTTGATTGTCTGGCGGTCTGCACCCGATTGCGTCCGGCACCCTTGGCGCGATACAGCGCCTCGTCGGCCTGGCTGGCCATCATCAGGCTGTCGGAGTCATCGCACATTTCCACCACGCCGGCGCTGAACGTGCACCAGAGATCCTGCGGCTGCGCCGGATAATGAATCTCGGCGAAGCGCTGGCGAATCTCGTCGAGGACTTTGTGCGCCGCGTCGATATCAGTGTCGGGCATGACGATGGCGAATTCTTCGCCACCGTAACGGCCGATGAAATCGGTCTTGCGCAAACGCTGCTTGAGGAACAGCGCCAGACTCTTGATCACACGGTCGCCCATCGGGTGGCCGTGGCTGTCGTTGACCCGTTTGAAGTGATCGATGTCGAGCATGGCAAAGCTCAGCGGCTTGTTCTCGCGGCGGGCGCGGAACGAGCAGTCTTCGAGCAACTGCAGGATATGCGTGTGGTTGTACAGCCCGGTGAGGCTGTCGCGGACCATCCGCGCTTTCAGATTGCGCGCGCGGGCGGCGCGGTTGCGCACCGTGGTGATCAAGTGCCGTGGCTTGATCGGCTTGGTCAAAAAGTCATCGCCGCCCTCGCTCATGGCGTCGAGCTGCTTGTCCAGATCGTCCTCGGCCGACAGGTAAATGATCGGCACGCTGACGTAGCGGTCGTTGTGGCGGATCACTTTGGCCAGTTCGGTGCCGGTGCAGGCCGGCATGTACATGTCGAGAATGATCAGGTCCGGCTGGAAATCCGCCAGTTCCGCCATCGCCTGAATCGGTTCGATCAAGGTGCGGGTGACAATCCCGGCGCTGTTGAGCAGGCGCTCGGTGTGCAAGGCCTGCGCGCGCGAGTCGTCGATGATCAGCACTTTATAGGGCTCGTACTGGGCGACGCAGGTCAGCACTTCGATTTTTTCCAGCAGGCTCGAAGCTTCGAGGGTGCCGGTGAGAAATTCTTGACCACCAGCGCGCACGGCGGCGAGACGGGTCGGGGTATCGGTTTCATGCAGGCTGAAAAACAGCAATGGAAGCTGTTCTTCGAGGCCGACCTGAGCTTCGGCGGCGAGTTTCAGGCCGATGCCGGGACCGCTGAAATCCACGTCCATGACAATCGCCGCGGGCAAGCGCTCGACCATCGACGAGCGAAACGCGGCGACGCTGTCCAGTGCCTGCGCGCTCAAACCGAAAAATTCCAGCTGCTTGGCCAGCCGTTCGGCGCGGTCGTGGTCTTGCAACATCACATAGATCGGCTTGCGCAGTGGCGGCAGGAAGGTCTGGTCGAGCTGATCGCCATGGCGCAGGCCGGTGCGCGACAGGCGCTGCATCAAGCGATTGAGATCGGTGATCAGGCCGCTGCTGAGACGGCCACGGTTGGCGTCCACCGCCTGCAGCGACTGGCCGATGTGATGCGCCAACTGCGTGTGTTCCGGCTGTTCGAAACGCTCGGCAAAACGCAGCAGACGCAGATTCGCCTCGCTCAGTTCGGCGAGGTCGACGGTGGACCACTCACTGCGTTGCAGGCGCTGCCATATCTCAAGAATCTGACGTGCCTGATGAATTACCCGCTGGGCAAAGTGGTGCTTGAGACGCTCACGGCTGGGGTCTTCTGGCTCGGTCATATCCTGACTACTAGTTAGGGTGCATGCTGAGATCGACTGGTGGCTCTATGCTAGCACCTCTTTTCCCTTAGACGAGTGTCGTACGTCAATAATCTGCTGGACGACACGATTCAGTTTCTGACCGGGTGGTTTTCTCACGCACTTGCGGGTCTGTCCGACGCCCGGAATCCGCACGTTCGACTTGAAAGGAAGGGCAGAACAGCCGGGAATTCTCCATCGTTGCGCGGACCACGCTCAGGTCAGGGTTCGCTGCATCGCAGGCATTGCCAGTATCAGGGAATCCCCTAGCGTGTCGCGAAGCGTCATCGGCCCCTACGATTTGCGGCTTATCGTTAGCGGCAGGTGCTAGGCCAAGGCACGTTGTTGTATGGTTGTGGTCGAACCGTTGAACCCAAGTGATTGAAAGGATATCGCCATGCTGGACTGGAAAAACCGCGCGGGCAGCGCGCCTGAACGTGCCGCCGAGCCCAAGTCGGCCACCCGCAGTTATGTCGGCGGGCTATTTTTCAGCCGGGCGCTGGCCACAGTGATTGGTCTCTACTTGCTGGTGACCATCGCGCTGGGCTGGTACTGGAGCCAGGAACCGGAGCTGTTTCCAGTGGCGCAAAATGCCCAGGTCGCTGCCGAGAAAGAAGGCAAGCAAATGGTGGTCGGCTACACCACCGTCGAAACCCTGAAAACCGTTGCCGGTACCTTGCTCAACAAGCCGGGCGGTTACATTTCCAACGATCGTTTCCCGCCGGGCCTGTGGATGGACAACACGCCGAGCTGGGAATACGGCGTGCTGGTGCAGGTGCGTGACCTGACCCGTGCCCTGCGCAAAGACTTCGCCCGTTCGCAATCGCAGTCGGCCGAAGACGCCGATCTGGCCAAGGCCGAACCGCGTTTCAACTTCGACAACAAGAGCTGGGTGCTGCCGTCCAGTGAGTCGGAATATCAGGAAGGCATCAACTCCCTGAGCCGTTATCAGGCGCGCCTGTCCGATCCGAATCAGAAAAACGCGCTGTTCTATGCCCGCGCCGACAACCTCAACAACTGGCTGGGCGACGTCGGCACCCGTCTTGGTTCGCTGTCGCAACGCCTGTCGGCCAGTGTCGGCCGGGTCAAGCTCAACACTGCGCTGAAAACCGAAGTCCCGGCGGTCGGCGAAGTGCCGCAGGTTGACGAAGAAGTCGTGGAAACCCCATGGATGCAGATCGACAACGTGTTCTACGAAGCACGGGGTCAGGCCTGGGCACTGTCGCATCTGCTGCGTGCCATCGAAGTCGACTTCGCTGATGTGCTGGCGAAGAAGAACGCCACCGTCAGCGTGCGCCAGATCATTCGGGAACTGGAGGCTTCGCAAGAGCCGGTGTGGAGCCCGATGATCCTTAACGGCAGCGGTTTCGGCGTTCTGGCCAACCACTCGCTGGTCATGGCCAACTACATTTCCCGGGCCAACGCCGCGGTGATCGATCTGCGTCAACTGCTCAATCAGGGCTGATACGTGAGCCAGACCCCCGGAGAGGCGGCCCATCGCGCTGCCTCGGATGCTGAACAGATTGCCTGGGTCGACGAGCACGACAACCTGCTCGGCGCCCTGGTGCGTTCCGATTTGCGCGAACGCGGGCTGATCGGTCGTGGCACCTACATCATGTTGTTCAATTCCGCCGGTGAGTTGTGCGTGCACCGGCGCACATTGAGCAAGGCGATTTATCCCGGCTACTGGGATGTTGCCGCCGGCGGCATGGTCCAGGCCGACGAAAGCTACGCCGAGTCGGCGGCGCGCGAGCTGGAGGAAGAGCTGGGCGTCAGCGGCGTCGAGCTGACCGCTCACGATCACTTCTACTTCGAAGACACCGGCAACCGATTGTGGTGTTCGGCGTTTTCCGCTGTATGGGACGGGCCGCTGAAACTGCAGCCGGAGGAAGTCCTCGAAGCGCGATTCATTCCCGTCGAACAGGTCATGCGGGAAATCACCGAAAAGCCTTATTGCCCGGACTCTCTGGCCGCATTGAAGCGCTATCTCAAGGCGCAGCAGAGCCCCGTCGCAAAGAACACATGAATTGGCGCCGATTGGCACTTAGCAATCGCGATTTTTGTCGTTACACTGCGCGACCTTTTCAAGCTGCACCGGATGGCTTGAGGTTGGCCTGCAGAGATTCAGCCCAGCGTTCATAGTTTTCCGATGCAGTAGCGCTGCCCCTGCCTGAGTGGGGCTTCGCGGTCGCTGACCTTGCCCAAGGTTGCGATCAGTCTTTGTCCTCCCGAGAGGATTGCCGGTGGCCAAGAAAGCCGCATCCTTCGCCGCCCTGGGCGGCCTGGTATTTTCCACCGACGCAGGTCGTCATTGCCCGGAATGCAGCAAGCCGGTGGACGCCTGTATCTGCAAACAAACCGTGATCCCGGCCGGTGACGGCATTGCCCGCGTGCGTCGCGAAAGCAAAGGACGTGGCGGCAAAACGGTGACCACCATCACCGGCGTGCCCCTGGCCGAAGACGCGCTCAAGGAGCTGGCGACGACGTTGAAAAAACGTTGTGGCACCGGCGGGGCGTTGAAGGACGGCATCATCGAAATCCAGGGCGATCACGTCGAGCTACTCTTGGCAGAGCTGATCAAGCACGGTTTCAAAGCGAAGAAATCCGGCGGCTAGCAGCCTCTGTGAAACCCTCCGGCGGCTTGATCCGGCTTCGAGTGTTCTCGACTCCGGCGTCGTCGCCATGGTTTTCACAGAGCCTGTTCATGACCGGTTTCTAAACTCCACGCAGTCAGTGCGGTCTACCGCCGCACTGACGAACCGTCATTTTCATTCTTTAGACTGCGCCGGCCTGCACTTCAGGCGACGCACTCTGACTTCTTTATAGGGGACTTCGATGTCCGTACGACGCACACGTAAAGACGATGGCAGCCAATGGACAGTTGCGGACAGCCGCAGCGTTTACGGGATTCGCCATTGGGGGGCCGGGTATTTCGCGATCAATGAAGCCGGTCGCGTCGAAGTACGTCCGAACGGCCCGAGCAGCTCGCCCATCGATCTGTTCGAACAAGTCGACCAACTGCGCAAGAGCGGTTTGTCCTTGCCGTTGCTGGTACGTTTCCCCGACATCCTGCAAGACCGTGTCCGTCAATTGACCGGGGCCTTCGATTCGAACATCGAACGCCTGGAATATCAGAGCAAGTACACCGCGCTGTACCCGATCAAGGTCAACCAGCAAGAAGCGGTGATCGAGAACATCATCGCCACCCAGAACGTCTCCATCGGTCTGGAAGCCGGCTCCAAGCCTGAGCTGCTGGCCGTGCTGGCGCTGGCGCCGAAGGGCGGCACGATCGTCTGCAACGGTTACAAGGACCGCGAGTTCATCCGTCTGGCGCTGATGGGCCAGAAGCTCGGCCACAACGTGTTCATCGTCATCGAAAAAGAATCCGAAGTCGGTCTGGTGATCGAAGAAGCGGCCTCGCTGAAGGTCAAGCCGCAGGTGGGTCTGCGCGTGCGCCTGTCGTCGCTGGCCTCGTCGAAATGGGCGGACACCGGTGGCGAGAAATCCAAATTCGGTCTGTCGGCGGCGCAGTTGCTGTCGGTGGTCGAGCGCTTCCGTGGCGCCGGTCTGGATCAGGGCATTCGCCTGCTGCACTTCCACATGGGCTCGCAGATCGCCAACCTCGCGGACTACCAGCACGGCTTCAAGGAAGCAATTCGTTACTACGGCGAACTGCGCAACCTCGGTCTGCCGGTCGATCACATCGACGTCGGCGGTGGCCTTGGTGTCGACTACGACGGCACCCACTCGCGCAATGCCAGTTCGATCAACTACGACATGGACGATTACGCCGGCGTCGTGGTCGGCATGCTCAAGGAATTCTGCGACGCGCAGAGCCTGCCGCATCCGCACATCTTCTCGGAAAGCGGCCGTTCGCTGACTGCACACCACGCAATGCTGGTGGTGCAGGTGACCGACGTCGAGAAACACAACGACGAAATCCCGCTGATCGAAAACAAGGAAAGCCTGCCGGAAACCGTGCAGTGGCTGGTGGACCTGCTCGGCCCGACCGACATCGAAATGGTCACCGAAACCTACTGGCGCGCTACGCACTACATGAGCGACGTGGCCGCGCAGTACGCCGATGGCAAGCTGACCCTAGCGGAAAAGGCCCTGGCGGAACAATGCTATTTCGCTGTTTGCCGGCGCCTGCACAACTCGCTGAAGGCGCGTCAGCGTTCGCACCGTCAGGTGCTCGACGAACTCAACGACAAGCTGGCCGACAAGTACATCTGCAACTTCTCGGTCTTCCAGAGCCTGCCGGACACCTGGGCGATCGATCAGGTGTTGCCGATCATCCCGCTGCACCGTCTCGACGAAGAGCCGCTGCGCCGGGCGGTGCTGCAGGATCTGACCTGCGATTCGGACGGCAAGATCAACCAGTACGTCGACGAGCAGAGCATCGAAACCAGCCTGCCGGTGCATGCGTTGAACGAAGGCGAAGATTACCTGCTGGGCGTGTTCCTGGTCGGCGCCTACCAGGAAATCCTCGGCGACATGCACAACCTGTTCGGTGACACCGACTCGGTGAACATCTATCAGAACGCCGATGGCAGCGTGTACCACGCGGGCATCGAGACCCACGACACCATCGAAGACATGCTGCGGTACGTGCACTTGTCGCCGGAAGAACTGATGACTCACTACCGCGACAAGTGCGCCAGTGCCCGCATCAGCGCCAGCGAGCGCACGCAGTTCCTCGATGCTTTGCGTCTGGGCCTGACCCGCTCGTCCTATCTGTCTTCCTGAGACCCGATAGCGTTCCGACCGGGTTGTCCGATTTTTTTCCGCAAGCTGTGGAAAATTCGGATAACCCGGTGGGACATCTCCTGATTTTTTCAGGAAAACCTGTGCTACTTAGGTCAGCAAACTCTTCTGGTCTGCTTTTCGCGTAGGTCATTTCCTAAGTTGTACTTCGCCTCTCTACTCGGCCAAGCCTCTCGGCGAGAATCCCCGGCCGCCCCTCCTGTAGAGATCCGCCCATGTTCGATCCAGTCAACGAGCCGTCGTTTCGTCTCGATGTAGCGGGCCTGTCCGACCCCTTCGAAGTTCTCGCCTTTACCGGAAGGGAAGCGCTCAGCGAACCCTTCGCCTTCGAGATCGATGTGGTAATCGACGATCCGCATCTGGATCTCGCCGGCCTGCTGCACCGTTCGGCCTACCTGTGTTTCGGCCCGCCCGGCCAAGGCGTGCACGGACAGTTGCACAGCCTTGTCCAGCATGAGCACAGCCATGGTCTGCGCTTGAGCCGAGTGCGCCTGGGGCCGAGGCTCGATTGCCTCGACCTGCGCTTGAGCCAGCGCATTTTCAGCGGCCGTTCTGTGCCGCAGATCATCGAACAGGTGCTGCGCGAACATGGCATCGTCGGCCTGCAACGGCGTTTCGACCTGCACAGCGACTACCCGCCCCGCACCTTCTGCACCCAGTACCGCGAATCCGATCTGCAACTGCTCCAGCGCTTGTGCGCACAGGCACGCATTCACTATCACTTCGAGCATCACCGCGACCGGCATTGCCTGGTGTTCGGCGACGATCCGACGCGGTTGCCGCAGGCCGATGTCGCGCACTATCAGGCTGAGCATGACCACCGGGGCGTTGCGCCAGCCGTCCGCCAATGGCGACTGCAAGACGATTCCCAGGCCAGCCAGCGAGGACCCTATGCCGAAGGACACAGCGATTTGCCCGCCCTGCGCAGCGGTCAGTGGCTGCCGCTGGACGACCATCCTTTCATCGAATGCAATCGCCCCTGGTTGCTGACCCGCATCGAGCACCGCGCCGATCAGTCTCTCGAACCGGCCTACAGCAATCGCCTGTTCGCGGCCGCGCGGGTGCCAGTCTCTGCGGCCGCCGCGATGCCGCCCAAACAACGCATGCACAGCCTGCAGCGCGCTTGGGTAGTGTCGGTCGACGAAGCGCAACCTGATCGCTCGCGGCCCGTCGCGGTGCAATTCGACTGGCTCTATCAGGGCGAGGGCGCAGCGCCGAGCCATTGCTGGCTGCCCCTCGCGCCAACCCTGAGCGATTTGCCTTCGGCAGCGTTGGCCGATGGCGTGGAGGTGGTGGTGAGTTTTCTTGAAGGCGATCCTGATCAGCCGATGGTCACTGGCGTTCTTAAGCCCTCGGTGCTGCCAGAGGATGCGGTTGAGGACGATGCTCCGTCACCGCTGCCGGAACTGCTGGTCAGTGATGGATTGCAGCAATTGCTACAGTCCGGCGAACCGTTGCTGCTGCTGTGTCTGCTGCCGGGTGGGGGGAGTTTCAACCATTGCGCTGAATCCGTATGCAGCTGCCGGTTGCTCACTGCGCTCGACCAGAGCAGCGCAAGATGAGCGGCGCGGCGCTTGAGCCTGTGGCGCACTGGCTGTTGCTCGATACTCCGGACGCGTCACGTGCCCTGCGAACTTTGCGCCAGGGGTTTGCCGATGTGCAACGTCACCGATTGTTTGACGGCACTGAGTTTCAACCGGTCAGTGAGCATGGCCCGGTCCTCGTCGATTTGCGCAACAGCCCGGGATTGACGGCGTTATGTCTGCACGATCCGGACACTTGGCGCGGCCTGCTGCTGAGCTGCGAAATACCCGCGCAGCAGTTGCTGAGCCATTTGCAGCGCATGCTCACGGTTTCGTTCGGTCTGAATCATCGGGCCTTGCTCAGCTATTACAACCGTCAGACCGCGAGCTATTTCTTCGACGCCTGCGACGCCGCGCAACTGAGTCGCTGGCTCGGGCCGATCCGCTACCTGCGCTGGTTTGGCGGTACGTGGGCCGACCGCGCCATCGGCAGTCAGGGCTGGCAGCAATTGCGTAATCCCGGTCTGCTCGTCGAGCCGTTGGGCATCGAGGAAAGTCTGACCCGGCGCCAGCGTGAACGCCTGCAAACCTGCCTTTTGGAGCAGCATATCTGGCGCTGGTGCCAGTCCCTGAGCGCCGATTACCAGACGATCTCTGTGCATGTGCAACAAGGTCTGGCGCTGGGTTTCAGCGATCGTGCCGTGCTCGACGGCTGGCTGTGGTTGCGTCTGCTGCATCCACGCGCCGCGCTGGTTGCGCCGCCGGCGGGGCTGACGCAGCAGGAGCGGCTCGATCATCTGCGTCGTCAGTGGGGCGCGGCGGGCTGACTGTTTTGCTCAGTGAGCCTTGCCGCTGAACCAGCCATCGCTGCGTTTCAGCCACAGGGCTTGCGCGCCAAGGGTCACGCTGCGCAAGACCATGAACAGCAGGAAAGATATCCACAGGCCGTGATTGCCCAGCTCCTGCAAGAACCAGGCGAAGGGCAGCAACAGCAGCACCGTTAACAGCATGCCGTTGCGCATTTCCCGGGCGCGGGTGGCGCCGATGAACAGCCCGTCGAGCAGGTAACTCCAGACCGCTATCAACGGCAGCACGGCGAGGTAGGGCAGGTAGACGAAAGCAGTGTCGCGCACGCTCTGGATATCGGTCTGCATTTCGATGAACAGGTGTCCGGCGAGCAGAAACAGCGCAGCGAAGCCAAGGCTGGCGATCAGTGACCAGCCGCCGGCCACCACCAGCGAACGGCGCAGTGCCAGTCGATCCCGCGCGCCGATGGCATGGCCGCACAAGGCTTCGACGGCGTGGGCCAGACCGTCCAGGGCATGAGCCGTCAGCAGCAGGCCGTTGAGCAACAGCGCATTGGCGGCCACCGTCGCATCGCCGAGCCGCGCGCCTTGCACGGTGATCAGGAAAAACACCGATTGCAGGGCGAGGCTGCGGATGAAGATGTCACGGTTGACCGCCAGCAGCGGGCGCCAGCTCTGCCAGACTTTCAGCGCCGACCAGATGATCTGCCCCGGATAGGCGCGCAACGCCGTGCGCGTCAGCCACAGGCCGAGCAGGGCGCCGCTCCATTCGGCGATCACCGAAGCGCGGGCGGAGCCGACCACGCCCCAGTCCAGACCGATGACAAACCACAGATTGAGAACGATGTTGATCAGGTTGGTGCTCAGCAGAATCGCCAAAGGCGCCCGCGCGTTCTGCGTGCCGAGGAACCAGCCGACCAGCACGTACGTTGCCAGCGCTGCGGGCAGGCCGAACAGGCGCGTGTGGAAAAACTCCCGGGTCAGTAGCTCCAGTTCCGTCGATGGCTGCATGAAGTGCAGCGCAACGCCGCTGAGCGGCACACCAAGACAGCCGAGCACGATCGCCAGCCCCATCGCCAGCAACAGACCCTGCAGGAGAATCTGCCGCAACGCCGCGCCATCGCTGCGCCCGGCAGCCTGTGCGGCAAAACCGGTGGTGCCCATGCGCAGAAAACCCATCGCCCAGGCCAAAAACGTGTACAGGCTGGCGCCGACCGCCACCGCGCCCAACTGATGGGCATGCGGCAGATGGCCAATGACAGTGCTGTCGACCAGCGCCACCAGCGGCACGGAAATATTGGAGAGGATCATCGGCGCGGCGAGCGCCCAGACCTTGCGGTGAGTCGGGCGGTCGCGCCAGTCGGTAATCAGAGAGGACATGCAGGCTCCTTGGGGGAGCGGGGATTGTAGCGATTAACGCAATTTACTGTAGGAGTGAGCCTGCTCGCGATAGCGCCCGTTCAGTCACACAAGCTTCGAATGACATACCGCGATCGCGAGCAGGCTCACTCCTACAGGGGGCGGTGGGTTAATGGATGATCCAGCTCAACAACCACAACCCCAGCAGCAACCAGATGATCCCGGCAATGATCGACGCGTTCATGAACGCCCGAATCGCCGACCACAACAGCATCAGGCCAACGATCAGCGCGATGATGCTGATGATCGAGGTGTCCATCCCCAGCGTCTGCGCCAGGCCGTCGACAAAGTTGCCGCCGGCATTGCTGAGCATATTGAACAGGCCGCTGAGGCCGTCGACGATAAAGCGGATGATCGAACCGAGTGCCTGGCCGAGCCATTCGAAAAAGCTTTCTACACGCATGTCTGCATCCCTGATGAAAGAGCTGAGCCTTGGGCCACGCCGAGGGCGGCCGAGTTCCCTGCAACTATAGAGCGTTTGCACGTCCTCTGTAGGAGTGAGCCTGCTCGCGATGAGGTCGTTACATCCAGCATCATTATTAACTGAAACACCGCAATCGCGAGCAGGCTCACTCCTACAGGTTTTGCGCTTGCCTTAAGCACCTATCCCCCCGAAGCTATGCGTCTTCAGGAGAGCCCGATGAACCTTGTTGAACTGACCGAACGCCTGCACGCCATTCGCGACCGCAATGACTGGCGGCAATTTCACAGCCCGAAAAACCTCGCCATGGCCGCCAGCGTGGAAATGGCCGAGCTGGTGGAAATCTTCCAGTGGCTGACAGAAGACCAGTCGCGCCAGTTGCCGGCGGACAAACTCGCCCATGCCGGGCAGGAAGTCGGCGATATCGTCCTGTATCTGTTGCTGCTGTGCAGCGAGCTGGGCCTGGACATGAATGAAGTGGTGCGCGCCAAGCTCGCCGACAGCGAACGGCGGTTCAACTGATGAGCGACCGTCATTTCGATCAGTTGGCCACGCGCTTCGCCGAAAAAATCTACGGCGGCGCCAAAGGCGCGATTCGTCTCGCCGTGTTGCAGGCCGACCTGAGCGAGGCTTTGCCGGATCGTCCGCTGCGGGTGCTCGATATCGGCGGGGGCTTGGGGCACATGTCGCTGTGGCTGGCCGAGCGCGGCCATGACGTCACCTTCACCGAGCCGGCCGAACCGATGCTCGAGGGTGCGCGCCAGCGGTTTGCCGAAGCCGGACAAAGCGCGACGTTCATTCAGGCGCCGTGGCAGGCACTCCCCGGTCAGCTCACCGAACCCTATGATCTGGTGATCTGCCACGCCGTGCTGGAATGGCTCGCCGAGCCCCATGCGATCCTGCCGATGCTGCACCAGTTGACCAAGCCCGGCGGCTGGCTGTCGCTGGCGTTCTACAACCGTGATGCACTGATTTATCGCAATCTGCTCAAAGGCCATTTCAAGAAGATGCGCAAGAACGTCATGGCCGGCGAAAAGCAGAGCCTGACCCCGCAACAGCCTCTCGACCCACGGGAATTGGCGACGCAACTCGCCGGAATGTGGCAGGTCGAAAGTCAGAGCGGTGTACGGGTATTTCACGATTACATGCCGGTGGAATTCCAGGCCCGCGCCGAACTGGCGGATTTGCTGGAAATGGAACTCGCGCACCGTCGTCACCCAGGCTTCGCCGGGCTTGGGCGTTACTTGCACTGGATCTGCCGGCCGATCTGATCGGAGCGCGACATGAAAGCTCAATGCGGGTTATTGCTGATGTGTCTGGGGTTGGCCGCCTGTCAGGGCAGCAACCCCTACGTGGCGCAGTCGCGGCCCTTGCCGCCGGCGCCGCCGCAAGCCGCCACTACTTTCGACCGTAGCGCCTACCCGGCGCCGCCGCGTGATTACGGGCGCTACCGCAACTGGGCCTGGCTCAACGGCCAGTTGCCACCGGGCACGGCGTGGGCCGACTCGGCGCAGGTGGCCGAGGCGGTCAGCAACGCCCTCGACCAGCGCGGCTTGCGCCCGATGCGCGACAACCGCCCGGCCGACCTGCTGGTCAGCGCCGATCTGCATCTGGAAACCCGATTGCGACAGGTCCGCGACGATTACGGCTACTACGGCGGTTACGGCGGCTATGATCGGTATGGTCGCGGTTACGGCATGTACAACTCCGTTCCGATCGTGCGCACTTATCAGGAGCAGGTCGTGGTGGTGCGGGTCGATCTGTTCGATGCCGGCAATGGTCAACCGGTGTGGAGCGCCAGCGCCGAAACCGGCACCCAGGGCAATCAGATCGAACGCGCCGATGCGATTCGCGAGGCTGTGGAAAAAGCCATGGCGGCGTATCCTCCCAGCTGACTTCGTGTCAGCAGGTTCATGTCTTCACCCGGAGAAACATCATGTTCCGCCGTCTCGCTCTACTCGCTTTTGCCGCGCTGCTCAGCGCCTGCGCTGCCAACCAGGTCAATCACGACTTCGACGCCAGCCGCGACTTTGCCGCGTATCGCAGTTGGAGCTGGAAAGATCCAGCCCTGCAATATCGTCCCGATGACCCGCGCATCAAGAGTGACCTGACCGAACAGCGCATCCGCCAGGCAGTGTCCGATCAACTCGATCAGCGCGGTTTGCGCCCGGCCGCTGGCGGCGGCAAGGGTGATCTGAATGTGCAGACCTACCTGATCGTCGAGGATCGGCAGCAGCAGGTGACGACCAATTACGGCGGCGGTTGGGGCGGTCCTTGGAACGGCTACTGGGGCGCGCCGATGTACAACGAAACGCGCAACATCACCTACAAGGTCGCGACCATTCAGATCGACCTGCTTGACGGCAAGGACGGCAAACTGGTGTGGCGCGGCAGTGATGAACAAATGCTCAGCAGCCGCCCGAATCCGGCCGATCGCAGCAATGCAATTCGCGAGACCGTCGCAAGGATTCTGGCCAACTATCCACCGCGTTGATCATTTCCTGAAACCGGCACAGCCCCTGTAGGAGTGAGCCTGCTCGCGATAGCGGTATGTCTGGTTCCTGGCCGGTGACTGACACACCGCTATCGCGAGCAGGCTCACTCCTACAGGGGACGTGACGCCAGCAGTCTCGAACGACCGCGTCTACACTCTTTTTCATTAACGGAGGTAGCGCTCGGCACTGCGCCGGCACAGGAGTGCGCCATGTCGCGAGGATCGCAATGCAACGGCCCGGCCCGGCAACGCGGGGCGATCGGTTTGATGGCGGCCGCCACCCTGAGTCTGGCGCTGGTGATGATGTTGCTGGTGGTCGACAGCGGTCGCCTGTACATGGAACAGCGCAAACTGCAGCGGGTGGTGGATACCGCCGCCCTCGAAGCGGTCAGTCGCAACGGTGATTGCCTGCCCGGGCTGACGGCCGCCAGTTACGCCGGGCAAAGTGCGCTGCGCAATGGCTACCTCGTCGATGCCAACAACACCCTCGCCACCACCTGCGGCACCCTGGCCACCGCTGCCAGCGGTGTGCGCAGTTTCACCGTGGATGCTACGCAATCCACCGCAGTCAAAGTCGTCGCCAGCCGCACGGTCACCAGCAGTTTTGCCGGCGGTGTGCAGGCGCTGTTCAGCGCCACGCCGGTCAGCCTCAACACCACGCTCAATGCTTCAGCCGTTGCCGCCAAACCACAACCGACCATCGCTCAACTGAATATTCGCAGCACCCTCGCCAGCATCGACACGGCGCAGTCGAACATTCTCAATCCGCTGTTTTCCGGGCTGCTCGGCGGCAACGTCAACCTGACGGCAGTGGGCTGGGACGGTTTGCTGCACACCGACATCAACCTGCTCAAATACCTCGATCAACTGGCGATCAACCTCAACGTCGGTGCCGGCAACTACACGCAGTTGCTCAACACCCAAGCGACCGTGACACAGTTGATTCAGGCAGCGGCGACGGTGGTGCAACTCAACGGCGCGACCGCGCAAGTGGTCACCGCGCTGGGGCAGTTGCAGGTCGCCGCGATCAACGCGGCGCCGGTCAGACTCGGCGAGATCCTGCAACTGCAGACCGGCACCATGGCGGCGGGACTGGATGCCAATCTGCAGTTGCTGCAACTGGTGCAGGGCGTGGTGCAACTGGCCAACAGCAAGAGCGCGGTAGCGGCGACCTTGCCGGTCAATGTGCTGGGGCTGGCCGGTGTCACGGTGCGGGTGAAGGTGATCGAGCCGCCGCAGTTCTCGGCGATTGGCGACCCGGCGCGGGCCAAGGCCGACCCGATGGGACCGGAGCGGATTTATGTGCGCACTGCGCAGGTTCGCACGCTGTTGTCGGTGAATTTGCCGGTGCTGAACGGCGTGACCGGGTTGACCAATGCAGTCCTCGGCCTGGTCGGTACGTTGACGCCGACACTCAATGCCTTGCTGAGCCTGAACCTGGTGGACACGCTCAACTCAGTGCTCTGCCTGTTGGGCGCCGGTTGCCAACAGCTCGATCCAAAACTGCTGCCCTCGCCGCAAATCGATATCGCCCTGGATGCCGGCGGTGCGAAAAGCTATGTCAGCGATTACCGTTGCCCGACCGGCGACACCGGCAGCAAAAGCCTGACCGCCACCACCACGACCTCTCTGGCCGATCTCAAGCTCGGCAAGATCGATCCCGTCGCAGCGTTCTCTTCAGTCGCCGAACCAACGGTGGCGCCGTTGCCGCTGGTCGATCTCGGCATCATCACCTGCCACAGGATTCTCGGCATCGGCAGTTGCGATGCCGCCTCCCACGTCCAGTACGGCGCTGGCGGCATCGCCCTCAAACTCGACGCCAGCGTCGCGCAAACCACGCAGAACCTGCTGTTCTCCAGTACCACGCCCTTCGCCACGCCCGCCAATCTCAAACTGCCGCCGAGTCTGCTGCCCGCCGCGCCGACCAGCAACATCGTCGGCAGCCTGGCGAACACCCTGTCCGGGATCAACCTGATCGTCTACAAACCCGTCGGCAGCAATCCGCTGGGCGCCATTGTCACGGGCGTCGCCTCATTGATCAGCGATGTCACCAACCGCTTGTTGCCGGTGGTCACCGGGTTGATCAGCCCCTTGCTCGACCCGTTGCTGAACAATCTGCTCAAAGGCCTGGGCATCAATCTGATGAACACCGAGGTAGGCGCCAACATGACCTGCGGGCAGACCGGCAAAGCCTATCTGGTGATCTGATCGTCCGTGGCGATCGGCAGTTCGATGCAGAACCGCGCGCCTTCTGCCGAGTTGCGCACGCTCAGTTGGCCGCCCATGTTGGCGATGATGCCGTAGCTCACCGACAAGCCCAGGCCTGTGCCGACGCCGATCGGTTTGGTGGTGAAAAACGGCTCGAAGATCCGCTCCAGCAAACGCGGATCGATGCCGCCGCCGTTATCCTCGACCCACAAGCGCACGCTTTCTTCGTCACGTTCGGCGTAGATCGAAATCCATGGCTTGAACGCTGAGTCGCTGTCGCGTTTGCCGAGCAGCGCGTCGCGGGCGTTGACCATCAGGTTGATCAGCACCTGTTCCAGCTGATCGACGTAGCCGCGCACCTGCGCCTCGAAACCGGTCTCGCTGATGCGCAGGTCGACACCTTTACCGCGCATGCCCTCGGCCAGCAGTGACAGCGTGCCCTCGATCGCTTGCGCCGGATTAAACAATTGCTGCTCGATTTCCGAGCGCCGACCGAAGACGCGCATGTGGTCGACCACTTTCGCCGCGCGTTGCACCTGGGCGTCAATGCGGTTGAGTTTGTCGGTCAGGTAATCGACCTGAACATCACCGTTGCCGAGGCGCTTGAGCACGTTGACGATGGCCATGCGCATCACGTTCAGCGGCTGATTGATCTCGTGGGCGAGGCCGGTGGCCATTTCGCCGAGGGTGGCCATCTTCGCGCTTTGCGTAAGTTGCTGTTGCGAGCGGCGCACCTCGGTGTTGTCGCGGCCCACGGCTTGCACTTCAATCAACTGGCCGTGCTCGTCGAACACGCCACGATCCGACCAGACCCACCAGGCGTGTTCGCGTCCGGGCAATTGCAGGCTGATTTCCGCGGTGCTCACCGGTTGTTCCGGGGTCAGTTGGCTCAGGCGCTGCACAAAAGCGCCGCGCTGTTCCTCGGACATCCAGCCGCCCAGATCTACCCCGGGCAGTTGTTCCGGGGTGCATTCCAGATAAGTCGCCAACGGTCGGTTGCCAAAAGTCAGCGTCAGGTCAGGGCGATAACGGCAGATCATTGCCGGCGAGTCCTCGACCAGAATCCGGTAGCGCTCTTCGCTCTGGCGGACCTGCTCGGCGGCAAGCGTCGCGTCGGTGACATCCAGCCACAGGCCCACTGCCTCGACCGGCAGACCGAGATCGTTGCGCAGCAATTTTGCTTCATCGAGCAGCCAGTGATAGTCGCCACGGCTGTCACGCAGGCGATAACGCGCACGCACCGAGCCTTCGCGCAGCAACTGGCGGTTGCGCTGGAAATACAGTTCGCGGTCATCGGGATGCACGCGCTCGACCAGCGCTGCCGCGTCGCAGTCTTCCAGTGTCCAGCCGAGCAAGGGTTGCAGGCTGGCGCTGAAAAACGCCGGGATCAGCGCGCCTTCTTCATAACGCTGCACATAGATCACCGCTGGCGAGCTGGCGATCAGATTGTCCAGCCGCGCATGGGCGGCAGCGGCGCGCTGTTGTTGATTCTGGATATCGCTGATATCGAGCATGAACCCGACCAGACGCCGATGCTCACCCGTGCCGCTGACCTGACCCTGAATCCGGTACCACGTCGCGGTTGCGCCGACATCCGCGCGGTGCAGGCGCACGCTCAGGGTCAGCGCTTCTCCTTGCAATTGCAGGGCGTGCAAACGGCTGCGCAACTCGTCGCGGTCGGCGGGATGGAACAGCCGCAGCCAGTCTTCCACCGCCAGCGTGCGGTCGCTGAGGCCCAGTGCCGAGGCCAGTGACGGCGCCAGTGCAATCTGCCCGTCGGCACTGATTTCCCACCAGCCGGTACCGAGCAGGTGTTGCAGGGAATCGAGACGCTCCATCGATTGCACATGGCGCTGCTCGCGCAAGCGGCTGAGCAACGGCCCGGCCAGTGCGCCGGCCAGGGACAGCCAGTCGCGATCGGTCAGCCATGGTGCCAAGTTGTCGACCGTGTAAAACCCGCAAAGCAGCCACGCGACCACGCCTTGATCATTGCTGTAGGGCACGGCGAAACCGTTGGCATTGCCGAAGGTGGCCTGCAATCGCGAGTGCTCATACCGGCCCTGCTGGGCGAGGCGTTGCGGCGCGCTGCCGTTGAGGCTGTCCAGCGGCGTGCCCAATGACTGGCCGTCCTCCCACAATTGTGGAGCGTCATGGCCACGAAACTGTTGATGAATCTGCCAGCCCTGAGCTTGCTCATCGAGCAGCGCCACGGCCAGGCAGGGGATACGCCAGCGCTGGGCGATGGCCTGCAATTGTTCGCCGAGCGCCGTCGGCAGACGCGTGAGGCTGCAGGTGCGCAGATGATCGCTGACCTGCGCGGCGAGGGTCTGGCAGGCGTCGCGGTCGCGCGATTGCTGACGTTCGAGCAGCAGGTCGGCGATGTCGAGCAGTTGCAGCAGCCAGCCGTCACCCAATGGTTGCACCCAGCCGCGCAAGTGCAGCGGCTGATCATTCAGGCCGGGAAAGTCGAGATCGAGCAATTGCCCGTGCCAGTCCCGCGGCTGACCTTCGATGGTCAGCAGGCTATGCGGCAGCAGATAAGCGCTGAGCGGCAACGGTTGGTCGTTGAGTTTGTGCTGGGCGAGCAAATGCCGCAGCGGGCCGGCGATCTGCAACACCTCGCCGTCGCCATTCAAATACAGATGCAGCCCGGTGGGCGGTGCGCCGAGGCGGTCCGGCAGCTCAAGGACAGCGCTGGGCGCACGCTTGAGCAAACGCCCGAAGAGCTTATCGCCGGCAGTCAAAATTGCAGGCTCGAGCGGGCGGTCAGGTGCGTGGGCAGATTGGGCACCGTGCCAATGCCCGGCAGTACCAGAAACGGCATGATCTGATTGAGCTTGCTCACCGGGTAATTGACGCTGACGGTCAGGGTGCCGGTACCCGTGTCGTACGCTGAGCTGGTGTCGACCCCGACCACCAGATTCAGGGCCGAGGGCAGCCACTGCAGTTGTTGGGTCAGCGCGGCATTGGCGGTGTTGACCACCACCGTCGAATAGTTCGGCGTGGTCGGGTCCACCGCGACACTGCGGCGTACGGCTTCGGCGGTGGCCTGGTTGAACGATTGCATCATCACGAAGGGTAAGCCGTAGCTGACCAACCCATAAAACACCGCGAAAAAGATGATGAACACCAAGGCGAATTCGATCGCCACCGCACCTTTTTGCGACCTGCGGAAGCCGTTTTTCATGCGTGCGTCTACCCTGACAGTCACTGCGTAGTATCAGCATAGAATCATTCAGCCAAAACGGACGGCTTTTAGCGGATGCAGATTTCTCTGGTTCTGATCTGGCTGGCGATCTGCGCTGCGCAGGATGTCCGGCAACGGCGAATTTCCAACGTACTGACGTTGGGTGTGGGCGCGCTGGCGCTGGTCTGGTTGCTGGCGACCGGCAGCACCTGGCTGGGCGCTGACGCGGGGCAGGGCGGCTGGGCGGGTCTGATCGCTTTGCTGCTGACATTGCCCGGTTATTTCCTGGGCCGCATGGGCGCCGGCGATGTGAAATTAATGACAGCCCTGGGTCTTGCGACGAACGGCATCTTTGTTCTCGGCGCGTTTATTGGCGCGGGCGTGGCCAGCGTGTTGTGGCTGCTGCTCGCGCCAAAAGTCTGGCCTCTTATGGGTCAAGGGCTTACGGAGCTTTTGCGCCATCTGGCCCCTGACAAGTCAAAAAAGCTGCCATTTGCGCCGTTCGTGTGGGTAGGCGTAGTGTTTTCGTTGTACTGGATCACCTGATTGCGGGGTGCCACTAGTCCTATGTACATAGTCGGAAAGTGGGTCTACTTTCAATTCAGGCGAATACGCCACCAAAGTGCAGGAATCGTCAGCGTTGGCCCGAGCAATGGAGTGGTTCGTGAACAAGCCTAATGCGGTAAAAATCCTCGTGGTCGATGATCAGCCGCTGATCGTCGAAGAACTGTGTGAGTTTCTTGAGAGCAGTGGCTACCGTTGCGTGCCGTGCGATTCGAGTCTTGAGGCCATCGAGCTGTTCAGGGCGGACCCGGACATCGGTCTGGTGCTGAGTGATTTGCACATGCCGGACATGGACGGCATCGAGTTGATCCAGGCGTTGCAGCGCCTGGCTGGCAAGCAGCGGGTGTTCGAGGCGATCATGCTCACCGGGCGCGCTGACAAGCAGGATGTGATCAAGGCGTTGCGTGCGGGGATTGCCGATTACTATCAGAAGCCGATTGAACTGGCCGAGTTGCTCGAAGGCGTACAGCGTCAGGAGCTGGCTTTGCAGGAGCGGCAGAAGAATCTGCATCTGGGGCATCTGAATCAGAAGTTGCAGTTTTTGTCCGAGTCGATTGATGACCTTTATCAGGATCTGGACAAGGTGCGGCGCTCGCCTGCGCCGGTGGTGAGTGAGGGTGAGCCTGCGTCTGCCGAGATGCCGGCGGTGTTCAGTCAGTTGTCGCCGCGGCAGTTGGATGTGGCGCGGTTGGTGGGCAAGGGGCAGACCAATTATCAGATTGCCTGTGAGTTGGGGATCACCGAGAACACGGTGAAGCTGTATGTGTCGCAGGTGTTGCGGTTGACGCATATGCATAATCGGACGCAGTTGGCCTTGGCTTTGTCGCCCAGCGGTTCTGTTGGGCGGCAGCGGGTTACGGCTCATTAATCGGTGAATATCCGTTGCTGCGGTAACGGCTTCTTATGGTTCCGCTCTTACAGCGGGTCACTTTTGGCAAACGCCCCAAAAGTAACCAAAAGGTCTTCGCCCTGACGTTCGGCCCCTCGCTGGGGCTCGGGGTTCCTTCGCTGCGGGATCGATCCTGGCGCAGCGGCTCCGGTTTGCTTCGCTGCACCTCCTTCCGCTGTGTCTGGCTGCGCCAGACGGTCGCTGCGCTCCCACGCCCGGATCATTCCCTCCACTCAGCCTGCCGACGGGCTCCGAGATCAAGATCAAAAGCTACTCGAGCTTGCGCTCATTGTTTTGAGTGGTGAAAAGCATGCGGTGTCTGGCTTTGGTTTTGCGCTGGATTCGCCCCTCACCCCAGCCCTCTCCCGAGGGAGAGGGAGCCGATTTGCGGGTTGTTCAAAATTTGCGTTCGACTCGGTATTTCAGGTCGGTGTACTTCGCCCAAACAACCCGGTCGGTCCCCTCTCCCTCTGGGAGAGGGCTAGGGTGAGGGTGCTCTTGATCTGTTTGAAACGTCGCATTCAACTCGGTATCTCAGGTTGGCATACCTCATCCAAACAACCCGGTCAGTCCCCTCTCCCTCCGGGAGAGGGCTAGGGTGAGGGTTTGCTTTTGATTTTGGTTTGGTTGTTTAAATCTGTATCAGATTTACCGGAACCTTCCCACAAGGTTTTCAGGTTGTCCGTCGGACGTCGGGTCACTAGTCTCTGCCTGTCGTCGAACCTTCGGCGATCGGGTGTGAGAACCCTGCTACTTATGGTCATCCAGTATCTGTGCACGCATAATCGCCGCCAGCTTGTCCGCTGTCTGCAATGCGTCATGGCGGCTGTGTGCGGGCAGACTTCGGTCTGGCCGGGTGTCCATAACCGGTATTCTCACCCCGCATACAGTTGCCACCTTTTGCCCCGTGAGAATGGCATTGGGTCGCACCGCAGATTTTGGAGAGCCGTTTCAATGGACAAACTGATCCCAGACCCACCCCCATCCCCCACCACGCCACTCGAAGACGCCCTGCGCGCCGACGATCTTGTGAAAAACCGCGAAGCGATAAAACGCGCGCTCGATTTCTACCTCTGTCCCGAACCCGCAAAACCACACCCGCCCAGCACGCTGTTCATGGTGGTGCCCAATGTCGATACCGAAAGCCTGTTGGCGCATGCCTGTGAGTCGCTGGCGTCGGCCAGTGCAATGGCGAGCAATTTCGCTGGTGAGTTGAGTGGTTTTCAGCGCAGCACGGCGTTGGCGATTCAGCAGATTGTCATGCTGGCCGAGCTGGCGGTGAATCGAGCGCTGGATCGGGTTGATCCGCAGACCTGAAACCGCGTTATCGTTCTTCGCGAGCAGGCTCGCTCCCACAGAAAGCACACGGTCGACTGTGG
>NZ_QETJ01000077.1:0-23378 GCF_003105095.1 Pseudomonas sp. NDM
AGCCTGCTCGCGATAGCGTTGTGTCAGTCGACTCATCATTGAATGACCTAGCGCTATCGCGAGCAGGCTCACTCCTACAAGGGGCCAGCTCAGGCACATCACTCAATCCGGATGCGCCCAGGTCATCCTGAACAACGCCCCACCCCACGCCGAGTCACCCACCTCAACCTGCCCGCCATGGGACTGCGACACCCGCCGCACCAAGGCCAGGCCCAAGCCAAATCCACCCGTACGTCGATCCCGGCTGGCATCCAGACGCGAAAACGGTTCGAAGATTTTCTCCCGCCCTTGCAGCGGCACGCCCGGCCCGTCATCGCTGACCCGCACTTCATAGTCCTCGCCGTTGCGCAGCAGGGACACCTCTACGCGCTGCTCGGCGTAGCGGATGGCGTTGCGCAGCAGGTTGATCACCGCCCGCGCCATGAACCGCGGTTCGATGCTCACGGTGTCGACCCGGCAATCGCCGATCGACAACTGCACCCCCGCCGCTTCGGCCTCCAGCGCCACACTGCCGACAACGCTGTCGAGCCAGTCGGCCGCGTGAACATTCTCCCGTTTGATCACCGTCGCGCCGTGTTCCAGGCTGGCGTAGGTCAGCAACTCCGAGACCATTTCCTCCAGTTCACCGAGGTCGGCATACATGTCGGCGATCAGTTCGCGATTCTGGCTCGCGCCCGGTTGCTGTTTGAGCTGATCGAGTTCGAACGACAGCCGCGCGATCGGTGTGCGTAATTCGTGGGAAACGGCATTGGTCAGTTCGCGCTGATTGGCGATCAGCCCCTCGATGCGCGCCGCCATCAAATTGAAGTGCTCGGCCAGATCACGGATATTCGAGCGCCGCGATAACTGGATGCGCACCGACAGGTCGTTGTCGCCGAAACGCTCGGCGGCCAGCCGCAGTTTTTCCAGATCGCGCCAGTGCGGCCGCACCCAGAAAAACAGCACGATCCCGATCAACACCGCCAGCATCATATATGCCGCCGTGATATAGAACGGCATCAGGCTTGGCTCGGGCGGCAACTTGATGCTGAGCAACTGCGAGCCGCCATCGATGTTGCTGATGAACTGCGTGTAATCGTCGCGGATCACCAACAGATTCCGCGCCAGTTCGGCTTTTTCCTGCGGCGTCAGGGCCAGTTGATCGGCCTCGACCAGACTCAGCGACAGACCGTAATGGGCGCGCAATGAATCGAGTTTCTGCTCACGCTCGGCACCCTGGCGGCCTTGCAGATGATCCACCAGCGACCACGCCTGACCGCGCACGGCTTCACGGTTGTAGTCCTGCATCTGGCTGTCGAGCAACGCGTTGAAGGTGTGTTCGACGGTCTGCAAAGCCAGTACCAGCCCCACCGTCATCACCAGAAACAGTCCGAGGAACAAGCGCAGCATCTACAACTCCCACGCGAACGGATTGAACAGATAGCCTTTGCCCCACACGGTCTTGATGCACACGGGCTCGCGGGGATTGTCCTTGAGTTTGTTGCGCAATTTGCTGATGTAGACGTCGACGCTGCGGTTGAGGCCGTCGAAAGCGATGCCGCGCATACGGTTGAGAATGTCATCGCGCGAGAGAATCTTGCCCGCCGCGCTGGCGAGCAACCAGAGCAATTCGAACTCCATGGTGGTCAGCTCGATCAGCTCACCGGCCAGGCGCACTTCACGGCAACTGCGGTCGATGCCCAATTGCCCGAACTCAAGAAAACTGACCACGCTGGTGTCCGGCATCTGCCGCCGTTGCAACGCACGCAGCCGGGCGAGCAGTACCGGCGGTTTGATCGGTTTGATCAGGTAATCATCGGCACCGGACTCCAGCCCGAGGATATGATCAAGGTCGTCTTCCTTGGCGGTGAGCATTACGATCGGCGTCTCCGACACGCTGCGAATTTCGCGGCACACCTGCAAACCGCTCTGCCCCGGCAACATCAGGTCGAGCACTACTACCTTCGGCTTGAATTCGAGGAACGCGGCCACGGCCAGATCGCCGCGATGCACCGTGCGCACCTCGTAGCCGTGTTGTTCAAGAAAGTGTGCGATCAGTGCGGCCAGACGCTCATCGTCTTCGACCAGCAGGACTTTGCCAAAACCCAGGTTATCCATAACGACCGTTGCCGAGCCAAACGTGGAAGGGCCGATATTATGCGGGCAATCGTCGGTCAGGCGATGACGCCAGACAGCAAAAACCGGCCACGCGGGCCGGTTTTCGCTGATGTTTCATACTCTTAAGAATTTTTTACAATCAGACGATGATGGCCGTTTTCGTAGGAGCTGCCCGGTCATGCGGCGACCGGCACACCGCTGTGGAAGCGGAATTCGTCGTCCGGTGACTCTATCAGTGCTTGCTCGGCTGCACGGACGCGCTCGATCACCTGCGCGACATCCTTGGCATCACCATACTGACAGGCCAGTTTCAGATAACCCTGAAAATGCCGCGCCTCGCTTTTCAGCAGACCGAAATAGAACTTGCCCAGCTCTTCGTCCAGATGCGGCACCAGTGCTTCGAAGCGTTCGCAACTGCGTGCTTCGATGAACGCGCCAACCACCAGCGTGTCGACCAGTTTCACCGGCTCGTGGCTGCGCACCACTTTGCGCAGGCCCGAGGCGTAACGGCCGGCGTGCAGCTGACGCAGCTCGATCTTGCGCCGCTTCATGATGCGCATGACTTGCTCGTGGTGCACCAGTTCTTCCCGGGCCAGGCGCGACATCATGTTGATCAGGTCGACGTGGGCGTGGTACTTGGCAATCAGGCTCAGCGCAGTGCTGGCTGCCTTGAACTCGCAGTTCTTGTGGTCGATCAGCAGGATGTCCTGATTGGCCAGTGCCGCCTGGACCCAGGCGTCGGGCGTGCGGCAGCCAAGGAATTCGTGGATTTCGGGAAGGATCATGGGGCTCACGGTAAAAGGTGTTCGAGCGAAGGGCGCCGATTATACCGGCCTGCCCGCAGACCACCAGCGGCGGCTGTTGATATGCATCAAGTCGCAGACGTTCGGACAGCAACTATAGTTGTGCAACGCCGTGCCTTTTCTTTGCTGGAGACTCCGCTCATGCAAGCCATTCGCAGCATTCTGGTGGTCATTGAACCTGAACATGCAGAGAGCCTGGCGCTCAAGCGCGCCAAGCTGATCGCCGGTGTGACCCAGGCCCATCTGCATCTATTGGTGTGCGACAAGAAGCATGACCACGCCGGCCTGCTCAGCGTGCTCAAGGCTGCGTTGCTCGCCGAAGGTTACAGCGTGACCACCGAACAGGCATGGAACGAGAGCCTGCATGAAACCATCATCGATGTGCAGCAGGCCGAGGGTTGCGGCCTGGTGATCAAGCAGCATTTCCCCGACAGCTCGCTGAAAAAAGCCCTGCTGACCCCGGCCGACTGGAAGCTGCTGCGCCACTGCCCTACCCCGGTGCTGCTGGTCAAAACCGCCGGTACGTGGAAGGACAAAGTGATTCTCGCCGCCGTCGATGTCGGCAATGCCGACGGCGAGCACCGGCATTTGCACAGCACCATTATCGATCACGGCTACGACATCGCCAGCCTGGCCAAGGCGCATTTGCATGTGATCACCGCGCACCCGTCGCCGATGCTCTCGGCGGCAGATCCGACGTTTCAGCTCAAATCGACCATAGAAGCCAGATATCGCGAGCAATGCCGGGCGTTTCAGGCGGAGTTCGACGTCGATGATGAGCACCTGCACGTCGAGGAAGGCCCGGCAGATGTGCTGATTCCGTTCATGGCGCACAAGCTGCAGGCAGCGGTAACGGTGATTGGCACGGTGGCGCGCAGTGGCTTGTCAGGTGCGTTGATCGGCAATACCGCTGAAGCAGTGCTGGATACGCTGGAAAGCGATGTGCTGGTGCTCAAGCCGCAGGAGGTTGAGGATCATCTGGTGGAGTTGGCGGTGAAACACTAAACATTTGCAATGCGGCCCCTTGTAGGAGTGAGCCTGCTCGCGATAGCGGTGGATCATTGAAAATGCGTTGACTGACACAACGCCATCGCGAGCAGGCTAACTCCTACAATTGAAAGGCGTCTTTGAGAAAGCCGGGGGCGATATAGCGCTGATAATGCGCTTCCGACAGCAGGAAGAATTCCCGATCGATGGCATCGCGCAGTTCCGGCAGGTTCCAGTCACGAAACTCCGGCAGCAATACCATCCCGTATGCCTCAAGATTAATGATCACTCGCGCGCCCCGGGCAATCAGCTGATAGGCCCAGCAATATTCCGACTGATGCGGGACGAAGCGGATCTTGCGCTGTTCCAGCTGTTCGCGCAGACGAAACGGGTCGAAGATCTCGACCTTGCTCGCCATCACTTGTGACAGCAATTGCTCCAGACGCAGCCAGACTGCACGCTTTTCCTCCTCGTTGTATCCGTTCCAGTGGATCACTTCGTGGTGGAAACGCTTGCAGCCACGGCACACCAGGTCACCGTAAACGGTGGAGCAGAGGCCGACGCAGGGAGTCTTGATGGTCTGATTGGGCATAAATGGGCAGAACACTGAAACGCGGAACAGGCCGGCATGTTAGCCCTTTGTCGGGCATTGATCACCCCTCAAACAACAGGGTTTCGCCAGCGTCGCAGGTTTGCCCCGGCCACGCTGGTTGCCACGAAAGTCCAATAGAGCGCGACTTACCTTTAAATTTTTTTTGCCGTAGAATCAGCCAGCCTTTTAAGGCGCCAATGTCCGTTAGAAGCTGTTTTCAAAGCGTCACGAGCACAGTCGTTCCTTCAGAGCGGTGTTGGCGAAGGGTTTTTCCAGCGGGGAAAAGCCCGACGCCAACCCTCATCAGCTCCCCGTTCTGCAGGCGTAAAACTTTGAAAGCAGCTTCTGTAAGGAATGCCCGGTAATTCTGGCCAAGCGGCCCACAACGCCGCGCAGCGCATGAGTACGAGCATTTCGCGACGAGCGTCCCGGACACCCATTTGGGACCACTGATGAGGGTAATAACTGTGCTTGAAGCCTACCGCAAACATATCGAAGAGCGTGCAGCCCTGGGTATCGTTCCCCAGCCGCTTAACGCCGAACAAACAGCAGGCCTGATCGAGCTGCTGAAGAACCCTCCGGCTGGCGAAGAAGCTTTCCTCGTTGACCTGATCACCAATCGCGTACCGCCTGGAGTGGACGAAGCCGCCTACGTCAAGGCCGGTTTCCTGTCCGCCCTGGCCAAGGGCGAAGCCACCTCCCCTCTGCTGGACAAGAAACGCGCTGTCGAACTGCTCGGCACCATGCAGGGCGGCTACAACATCGTCACTCTGGTCGAGCTGCTGGATGACGCCGAGCTGGCCCCAGTCGCCGCCGAAGAACTCAAGCACACCCTGCTGATGTTCGATGCCTTCCACGACGTCGCGGAAAAAGCCAAGAACGGCAACGTTCACGCCAAGGCCGTGCTGCAATCCTGGGCTGACGGCGAGTGGTTCAAGAAGCGTCCGGTGCTGGCCGACAAGATCAGCCTGCGCGTTTTCAAAGTAACCGGCGAAACCAACACCGACGACCTGTCGCCTGCACCAGACGCCTGGTCGCGTCCTGATATCCCGCTGCACGCCCTGGCCATGCTGAAAATGGCTCGTGACGGCATCGTTCCGGACGAGCAAGGCAAGACCGGCCCGATGAAGCAGATCGAAGAAATGCGCGGCCAGGGCTTCCCGATCGCCTACGTCGGTGACGTGGTCGGTACCGGTTCCTCGCGTAAATCGGCCACCAACTCGGTGCTGTGGTTCTTCGGCGACGACATCCCGTACGTGCCGAACAAGCGCGCTGGCGGTTTCTGCTTCGGCAGCAAGATCGCTCCGATCTTCTACAACACCATGGAAGATGCCGGCGCCCTGCCGATCGAGTTCGACGTGTCGAACATGAACATGGGCGACGTGATCGATCTGTACCCGCACGCTGGCAAGGTCTGCAAGCACGGTACCGACGAAGTCATCACCACTTTCGAAATGAAAACCCCGGTACTGCTGGACGAAGTCCGTGCCGGCGGTCGTATTCCGCTGATCATCGGCCGTGGCCTGACCGAGAAGGCTCGCGCCGAGCTGGGTCTGCCACCGTTCGACCTGTTCAAGAAGCCGGAAGCACCGGCTGAAAGCACCAAGGGCTTCACCCTGGCGCAGAAAATGGTCGGCAAGGCTTGCGGTCTGGCAGAAGGCCAGGGCGTTCGTCCTGGCACCTACTGCGAGCCGAAGATGACCACTGTGGGTTCTCAGGACACCACCGGTCCGATGACCCGTGACGAACTGAAAGACCTGGCGTGCCTGGGCTTCTCCGCTGATCTGGTGATGCAGTCGTTCTGCCACACCGCGGCTTATCCAAAGCCGATCGACGTGACCACCCACCACACCCTGCCTGACTTCATCATGACCCGCGGCGGCGTATCCCTGCGTCCGGGCGACGGCATCATCCACTCGTGGCTGAACCGCATGCTGCTGCCGGACACCGTCGGTACCGGTGGTGACTCGCACACCCGTTTCCCGATGGGCATCTCGTTCCCGGCCGGTTCCGGTCTGGTCGCGTTCGCCGCAGCCACCGGCGTCATGCCGCTGGACATGCCGGAATCGATCCTGGTGCGTTTCAAAGGAAAGATGAAACCTGGCATCACCCTGCGCGACCTGGTTCATGCCATTCCGTACTTCGCTATCCAGAACGGTCTGCTGACCGTTGAGAAGAAGGGCAAGAAAAACGCCTTCTCCGGCCGCATCCTGGAAATCGAAGGCCTGGAAGGTCTGACCCTCGAGCAGGCGTTCGAACTGTCCGACGCCTCGGCCGAACGTTCGGCTGCCGGTTGCACCATCAAGCTGTCGAAAGAGTCGATCACTGAGTACCTGCAGTCCAACATCACCCTGCTGCGCTGGATGATCGGCGAAGGCTACGGCGATGCGCGTACCCTGGAACGTCGTGCTCAAGCGATGGAAGCCTGGATTGCCAACCCTGAGCTGATGGAAGCCGATGCCGACGCCGAATACGCCGAAGTCATCGAAATCGATCTGGCCGAGATCAACGAGCCTGTGCTCTGCGCGCCGAACGATCCGGACGACGCCCGTCTGCTGTCCAGCGTCGCTGGCGAGAAGATCGACGAAGTGTTCATCGGTTCGTGCATGACCAACATCGGTCACTTCCGCGCTGCCGGCAAACTGCTGGATCAGGTCAAGGGTCAGCTGCCAACCCGTCTGTGGCTGTCGCCGCCGACCAAGATGGACGCTCACCAACTGACCGAAGAAGGCTACTACGGCATCTACGGCAAGGCTGGCGCACGCATGGAAATGCCAGGCTGCTCGCTGTGCATGGGTAACCAGGCACGCGTTGAGCCGAACAGCACCGTGGTGTCGACTTCGACCCGTAACTTCCCGAACCGTCTGGGCGACGGCGCGAACGTCTACCTGGCCTCGGCCGAGCTGGCGTCCGTTGCTTCGATCCTGGGTCGCCTGCCGACCGTCGAGGAGTACATGGAATACGCTGGCAAGATCGACAGCATGGCGGCCGATGTCTACCGCTACCTGTCCTTCGACCAGATCGCCGAGTTCCGTGAAGCTGCTGCGAACGCGAAGATCCCGGTCGTTCAAGCCTAACGCTGCAAGGCAATAAAAAACGCCGCCCATCGTGAGATGAGCGGCGTTTTTTTATGCCTGCCGGGCAAGCATCACGCAAAACCTTGTGGGAGCGAGCCTGCTCGCGATGGCAGGCTCGCAATCGCACAGATCGGTCAGACAGCCAGCTTGTAAACCAACGCTGAAATCGCTACCAGCCCAACTGCCGTAACAAACACGTTCGATGCCTGACCGCGATAACGCGCCATCGCCGGCACCTTGCGAATCGCGTACATCGGCATCAGGAACAGAATCGCCGCAATCACCGGCCCCCCGATGGTTTCGATCATGCCCAGGATGCTCGGGTTCAGGGTGGCGACAATCCAGCAGACAACCAACATCAACGCCGCAACGATGCGATCCAGCGCCTTGGCGCCCGGACGCTTGCCGCTCTTGACGATCAAACCCTTGAGACCTTCACTGGCACCAATGTAATGGCCGAGGAAGGACTTGGAGATCGCCACAAACGCAATCAACGGCGCCGCGAAAGCGATGGTCGGGTTACTGAAGTGGTTGGCCAGGTACGACAGGATCGACAGGTTCTGGTCTTTCGCCTCAGCCAGTTGCTCCGGCGACAGGGTCAGTACGCAACTGAATACGAAGAACAGCACCATCACTACCATCAGTGCATGAGCGCGCGCGAGGATCTGCGAGCTGCGCTCTTCAGCGTGTACGCCATAACGACGCTTCTGATCCACCGCAAACGCGGAGATGATCGGCGAATGGTTGAACGAGAACACCATCACCGGAATTGCCAGCCAAAGGGTATGCAGCAGCGCTGACGGCGCCGGTACTTGCGAGGCGGTGGCGAGGATGCCGCCGTTCCAGTGCGGAATCAGGTACACGGCAAGGAACAGCAGCGCGACGATAAATGGATAGACCATCAGGCTCATGGCCTTGACGATCGCCTGTTCACCGCACCGCACCACCGCCAACAGGCCGAGAATCAGCACGAATGACAACAGCGCGCGCGGTGGCGGCGTGACGTGCAGTTGATGTTCGAGGAAACTGGCGACCGTGTTGGTCAGGCCGACGCTGTAGATCAGCAGGATCGGGAAAATGGCGAAGAAGTACAACAACGTGATCAACGCGCCGGCCTTGATGCCGAAATGCTGCTCGACCACTTCCGTGATATCGGCGCCTTCGCGACCGGACAGCACAAAGCGGGTCAGGCCACGGTGAGCGTAAAACGTCATCGGGAACGCCAATAGCGCGAGGATCACCAGCGGCCAGAAGCCCCCCAGCCCTGCGTTGATCGGCAAAAACAGGGTGCCGGCGCCAATGGCCGTCCCAAACAGTCCCAGCATCCAGGTGGTGTCCTGGCGATTCCAGCTCGAAAGTTCAGCGGGTGCTGCTGCGTCGAAACGCTTTTCGAGGCTATTGGCCTGATCATTCATCCGGTCGGATCTCCGCATTCCGGTCACTTGCCACTCGGTCGGGACGCGTCGGAAAAAACCGACAGACATGCTCCGGCCGAAACAGGGGCGCGATTCTCCGTGATAAATCAACGCAAGCAAAGACTTAGCTGAGGAATGGTTGTCCGGAGCAGATGGATGGGTGGTCGTTTTCGGAATGTTTTTTGCCGTTAAAAGCTACGTTGAATGTCGTTTTTCGACGTTTTTCCTGCACCCTGCCCAGCCGAAGGCTCAGATCAATCGAGCGACCAGGAAGCCAAACGACATGCAAAGTATTGCCAGACTCAGTAATCCCAGGATAGGAACGATGTCGCCTCTCTGTTTGATGCGTAATTTTTCCAAATACTCGTCGTGCTCTCGATCGGATCGATCAATCATGGCCTGGCGGTCGAATGTACTCATGGTGAATTTCCTACTCGCGGGTGATGGGTTAAATATGGTGAAGCTCGAACATTCATAACTTGAGTGAAAGGCCTATCAAGGCCGCTGTTGCAGTCAATACCCCGGCTATTACCGCAACCGGGTAGAAATAGGTTTCCCATTTCATCTTTTTTTCTTCCGCTACAAGCTTTTTCCTCTCAGCCACAAGCTTGCGTATTTCATTCATCAGCTTGTCAAGTTCGAGGTTTTCCCGGTCGTTTTGAAGCATTCGCCTTCCTTGGCTAGTGGCAGCTCTCGCGCAAGCTGCTCTGTGGCGTGATGATTTCGCATCCATAGGGTGCTGGCTAGCAGCCGCATCTGCCGTCCCCGTAGGCAAAATCCGCGCGTCGCGTAAGCTCCCTCATACACCGAACCCACGATATTCCAGACCATTCACCTGCCAGAACACTGCTTTTGATCTAGCGTGAGAGAAGCCACCACTCAAGGAGACTCCCATGCCACTGGTTCGCGTCGATATCCAGCAAAACCCCGATCCCACGTTCGCCAGGCGCATCGGTGAACAGGTCTATGGCGCTCTGCGCACCTGTATCGATGTGCCCGAGCACGACAACTTCCAGATTCTCAACGAGCACGACAGTCAGCACTTCGTGTATGACCCGCAATACCTCGGCATCCAGCGCAGCGATGGCGTGGTGTTCATTCAGATCACCATCAGCGAAGGGCGCACCGTGGAAAAGAAACAATTGCTGTTCAAGACCATCGCCGAGGGCCTGCATGCGCAATTGGGCATACGCCTGGAAGATGTTTTCATCAATCTGGTTGAGGTAAAAAAAGAGAACTGGTCATTTGGCAATGGCGTCGCCCAATACGTCACCTGACGTCGTCGGTGTTTCGAGTCGGGACTGACTCCCACAACCCTGTCTGATTTTAATTGTTACATGTTCTTCAGATCGAATTAGAAAACCGGGTAGACCGTCCTGGCGACTATCAACTGACACGCGACACCTGTGTTAACACTGTAACTTTGAAGAATTTCAGACCCAAACTTTCAGATTAATCCTACAAATAAAAACGAAATTAAAATAACACCGAACAATACCGGGAATTCAAAACAAGCGAATTTGTTACAAGCAACTTCCCTAGCCTTGAATAACTTCCCGATGCCTGACTATATTTTCTCCGTCACCTTTCAGACAGCGAGAATCGGGCATGCAAAAATACAACAGGATTCATTTACTGTGGGCGGCGCTGCTCTTGCCGATTGCGGGCGCGCAGGCTGACATTCGCGAATTGGCCTCGTCACCGCGGTGGCTGACGACCAAGGTCTACATCGAGGGCGCTCCGCAGACTGACGTGAAGGCCAAATATCCCGGCGTCGTCGGAATATCGACCTGGGACCCGGAAACCAACCGCTACGAGTTTTTCTACACCGATACCGGTGAGTCCAAATACAACAATGGCGGCGGCGGTTACTTCTTCGTCACCGGTGATCAAGGACAACATGTGCTGGTGCCGGACATCGGACCGAACAAAACGATCGTCAGGCGTCTGGAGACACTGAATAAAAACGAGTTCACTTATTCCCGTGAAGTACCTCGCGACATGATTGAAAGCAATCCGCCCGTACGCATTCACGTAGTTCACGCGCCCTATACCGGAAGTGTGGTCACCAAGTCTGCCGCACCACAATAAAAGCCTGGAGTTCGACATGAAAAAGACACTGAAGTCCCTGTTGTTATCAGCATCCCTGATGTCCGCCGCGTTGCTCGGATTCAGCAACGCGCACGCCACGGCGGCTCCAACAAAGGCCGCCGTCACGGACAACACCATGATGCTCACCGTGTTCCTCAAGCATGATCAATCCCGTCCGCTCAGCGAACTCAAAGCCCAGCTTGCCCAGCAAGGTTTCTATAAAACCTTCCCGCCCGCCGGGGTCGAAGTGGTGAGCTGGAATATCATGATGGGCATCGGCCAGGTCGTTACAGTGCGTTTTCCCGCGTCTCGACTGGCGGAAGTGAACCTGGCGCTGGAAAACACAGCCTGGGGCAGCTATCGCACCGAGTTCTACCCCACCTATGATTTCAAACCGATCGCGCTGGCCGAACAGAGCAAAGCGCACGCAGCCCAATGACATCGCCCGCCCACCGGTTCACCGGTGGGCGGGCGCCCTTGCTTCTGGCGTGAAGCGGTCCAGAATCAAAGCACCACTGCGCGAATGCAACGATTGCCAAGCCGCTGCGGATTCAGCACTCTGAGTCGACTTTCGCGACCCACCCGCCGCCAATCACAGGAGCCGCGCAATGCCCGCAACCGTTCTGGTACTGGTTGAAACGATCAACGACTATCTGCCGATTCTCGAACATCAGGGATTCCACCTGATCCTTGCACCGACGCCAGCCGAACGTACGCAAGCCATCCTCACCCATGGCAGTCGTATCGACGCCGTGCTCACTCGCGGCCCGCTGGGCCTGACAGCCGACGAAATCAACGCCCTCCCCGCCTTGAAAATCATCACGGTGATCGGTGCGGGCTACGAGCAGGTCGACCTGCAAGCAGCGAGTAATCGAGGCATCACCGTCACCAACGGCGCCGGGGTCAACGCTTCATCGGTGGCGGATCATGCAATGGCACTGCTGCTGGCATTGGTGCGTGATATCCCGCGCTGCGATGCCGCAGTACGCCGGGGTGAATGGCCTAAAATCATGCGGCCCTCCCTGGCGGGCAAACGTCTGGGCATTCTCGGGCTGGGCGCGGTGGGCATGGCGATTGCCAAACGCGCCGAGCTGGGTTTCGACATGCAGATCAGCTACCACAATCGCCAGGTGCGCAGCGATGTGCCCTACGCATTCTGCTCAACGCCGACGGAACTGGCCCGGGCCTCGGACTTCCTGGTCGTTGCCACGCCCGGTGGCATTGGTACTCAACATCTGGTGACGCGAGCAGTGCTTGATGCGCTGGGCCCAAACGGATTCATCGTCAATATCGCGCGAGCCAGTGTGATCAGCACGGCGGAACTGGTTTCCGCACTGGAACAACGTCGCATCGCCGGAGCTGCGCTGGACGTTTTCGATCACGAACCCGAGGTGCCCGACACGCTCAAAAACCTCAGCAATGTGGTGCTGACGCCTCATGTTGCCGGGCTGTCTCCCGAGGCCACTCAGGGCACCGTGGAACTGGTAGGCAAGAACCTCATGGCGTTTTTCTCCGGTCAACCAGTGTTGACCCCCGTCGCTCTGCCGACCAGATTCAGCAACCAGCGCGTGCACTGAAGTATGCCGCGAGCTTCGGATTCACTGCCGTCAAGCGGATCCGGCCCGCTCTGTCTGCACGCCCGTTGTACCCATTTCCAAAGGTGATCATCCAGCAACACGCGAACCTATAAGACCGACCCGCGCTTGTGACCGACCCCGCGCGCCATTAGATTAGCCAATGATGTCTGGCCTCCAAAATAAGCAGAAGGGATAAGCATGGCGCTTACTGACCAGTCCACCCGGATCCGCGCGGGCGAAGAACTCGATGCCGGCCTGATCGATCCGTATCTCAAGGCGCACATTCCCGGCCTGACCGGCAGCCCCAGGATCAGCCAGTTTCCCGGCGGCGCCTCGAACCTGACCTACTTGCTGGAATACCCGGAACAGGAGTTTGTCCTGCGCCGCCCGCCGTTCGGCCACAAGGCCAAGTCCGCCCATGACATGGGCCGTGAGTTCCGCATCCTCAATCAACTGCGCGAAGGTTTCCCGTATTGCCCGAAGGCCTACGTGCACTGCACCGACGAAGCCGTCATCGGCGCCGAGTTCTATGTGATGGAACGGGTCAAGGGCATCATCCTGCGCGCCGAACTGCCGCCGGAACTGGGCCTCGATTCGGCGAAGACCGAATCGCTGTGCAAAAGCTTCATCGACCGTTTCGTTGAACTGCACCGGGTCGATTACAACGCCTGTGGCCTCGGCGATCTAGGCAGGCCCGAAGGCTACGTCGCGCGGCAGATCAAAGGCTGGAGCGAGCGTTACGAGAAAGCCCTGACCCCGGACGCGCCGCACTGGGAAACAGTGAAAGCCTGGCTCAACGCCAAGATGCCGGCCGACCACCCGACGTCGAGCATCGTCCACAATGACTACCGTTTCGACAACGTCATCCTCGACCCGGACAACCCGATGCAGATCATCGGTGTACTCGACTGGGAACTGACCACCCTCGGCGACCCGCTGATGGATCTTGGCAACACCCTTGCCTACTGGATCGAAGCCGGCGACCCGGCACCGGTGCAATTGATGCGTCGCCAGCCGAGCCATGCGCCGGGCATGCTGACGCGCCGCGAATTCGTCGACTACTACGCCGAGCGCTCAGGGATCCGCATCGACAACTTTGACTTCTACTACACCTACGGCCTGTTTCGCCTGGCCGGCATCGTGCAGCAGATCTACTACCGCTTCTACCATGGCCAGACCCAGGACAAACGCTTCGCGCAGTTCATTCACATGAACAAACTGCTGGAGCAGATGAGCCTGCAGGTCATCCAGAAATCCAGCCTCTGATCCGGGCCAATAACAAGACTTTTCACAAGGGAATCCCATGTCCAAGACTCAGTTGTTCGACCTCGACGGCAAAATCGCTTTCGTCTCCGGCGCCAGCCGCGGCATCGGTGAAGCCATCGCCAAACTGCTGGCCCAGCAAGGCGCCCACGTGATCGTCTCGAGCCGCAAGCTCGAAGGCTGCCAGCACGTCGCCGACGCCATCACCGCCGCCGGCGGCAAGGCAACCGCCGTAGCCTGCCACATCGGTGAAATGGAGCAGATCAGTCAGGTCTTCGCCGGGATCAAGGACCAGTTCGGCCGCCTCGACATCCTGGTCAACAACGCCGCGACCAACCCGCAATTCTGCAACGTGCTCGACACCGATCTCGGTGCGTTCCAGAAGACCGTCGACGTGAATATTCGCGGCTACTTCTTCATGTCGGTGGAAGCCGGCAAGCTGATGCGCGAAAACGGCGGCGGCAGCATCATCAACGTCGCCTCGATCAACGGCATCTCGCCGGGGATTTTCCAGGGCATTTATTCGGTGACCAAAGCCGCGGTCATCAACATGACCAAGGTCTTCGCCAAGGAATGCGCGCAATTCGGCATCCGCTGCAACGCCCTGCTGCCCGGCCTGACCGACACCAAATTTGCCTCCGCACTGGTGAAAAACGACGCAATCCTGAAGCAAGCCCTGACCCAGATCCCACTCAAACGCGTGGCCGATCCGAGCGAAATGGCGGGCGCGGTGTTGTACCTCGCCAGCGACGCGTCGAGCTACACCACCGGTGTGGCGCTGAATGTGGACGGCGGCTTCCTGTCCTGATTTCCCCGGCAAATTGCTAGCCCGTGTGGGAGCGAGCCTGCTCGCGAAAGCGTCGTGTCAGTCAGCTGTGTTTCGACTGATACCCCGCCTTCGCGAGCAGGCTCGCTCCCACAGAGTCACTGCTGGATTCCAGGCCTCGTGCAATCGAGCAATCGAGCAATCGAGCAATCGCGAGTCTTATTGTGTGATGCAACGGGTAGTGGTGATCTGGCGCGTCACCTGCCCATCCACGTACATGTCCCCAACCACCTCAGTATTCTCCAACACCTCGCAGCGGCGCTCCGGCGGTGGCGGCGGCGCGACAGGCGCAGGGGGTGGTGGACTGGCACAACCCGCCACAAACACGACAAGAAAAGCCAACGGCAATACGCGTTTCCCAGGATTAGTCATAGGACGACCCGCGATAAAGGGAGACAACCTCCCGCCGCCCAAACGGCCGCGGAAGACCTGACCACTCATTCTTTATAGCTGAGCACATTGTTCGCGCCAGTGGATTGGGGCGATTGAATAGTTTGGGCTGTCGGTTTTGCGCGGATTGTCCAGAAGAGGTCTGGATTGAGATCATCGTAATCGGCGAGGGCCTCATCGCGAGCAGGCTCACTCCTACATGGATTGCGTACAACCTAAAGAACAGGTCGGCTGTCAGGCCGCCTTCGCGAGCAGGCTCGCTCCCACAGAACAGCAAAAACAAAATCAAATGATCGTCCGATCGCGCCCCGAGCCTTCGGCAGCGCCTACCCACGATGAGCGCAAGCTCGAGCTCCGCTTTTGATCCTGGAGCCCGTCGGCAGGCTGAGTGGAGGGATTGATCCGGGCGTGGGAGCGCAGCGACCCTACGACGCAGTCGTACACAGCGAGTGTAGGTGCAGCGAAGCAAACCGGAGCCGCTGCGCCAGGATCGATCCCGCAGCGAAGGAACCCCGAGCCCCAGCGAGCGGGCCGAACGTCAGGGCGAAGACCTTTTGGTTCCTTTTGGGCGTTTGCCAAAAGGGACTCGCCGTAAGGGCGAAACCGCCATCCGCAACACCCAAAAAAACGGATATACCCCCCCCAAAAAGCATGGTCGGCCCAAAGGCCGCCAAGCCCCAAAAGCGCTAAGCCAGATCAGGATCCCGCGACGAGCGCAAAGAATTGCTCTCAAGCTCATACCGCAACTCACCCACCAACGCCTCAACCGCCTCCGGCGTACGCAGCGAAGCCAGATCCAGGCCACTGATCACCAGATCCACCTGCCCCGAATCCGGGTGATACAACTTGACCGTCAGCGAATGATCACCATCCACCGAACACTCACAAGCAAGCGGCGCAAAACTGTGCTCGAGCCGAGCGCGCAACTGCGCAAGATTCATCATGGACATGTTCCTATGGCTGTTTCGAAAGGGGGCGCGATCGCAAGACGCAAATGGTCCGCACCGCACCCCACAAGCCTAAGAACACAACGCCTGCGCCAATACATGAATTTGCACCCTTGTAACTAGTGCATTTGCACCCTCAGCGCTGGCCTTTGGTGCCCCACTCTCCTGAGAACAAGCCGCGCTCCCGCGCCCAGACAATCGCCTCGCTGCGGCTGTGCACATCCAGCTTCGAATACACCGTGGCCACGTGATTGCGCACGGTATTGGGCGCCAGTTTCAGTCGGCCGGCGATCTCCTTGTCTGCCAGCCCTTCGCAGATCAGACCCAGTACATCGCGCTCGCGCGCCGTCAGATCAGTGAACGAGGCGCTGGGCAACTGCGGCGAATTGATCTTCTTTACGTTGGCGAGCTTTTCGATCAACGTCCGACTGAACCACGAAGCATCCTTCATCACCTCTTCAATCGCCGCGACCAGTTCAAGCTCCGTGCGCTTGCGTTCGGTCATGTCCATCAACACCAGCAGATAGCACGAGGTGTCATGGATGTTCACCGTGTCGGCGGACACTGCGCATTCGAGCAGTTCCTCGTCCTTCTTGCGCACCGGCACGTCGACCCGATCCACCCGACCGTGCTTGGCGAGCGCCGACAACAACCGCGTGCGCGCACCGTCATCGTGGATAAAGCTCAACTGCGTCACCGTCTTGCCGAGCACCTCATCGCTGTCATAGGCCAGGGTATCGAGAAACGCCTGATTGACGTCGATGACCTCCTGCTTGTCCGCGGTGCAGATGAGAATCGGCACGGGGGTCAGTCGAAAGGCTTTAGCGAACCGTTCTTCGCTCTGACGCAGCGCCAACTCGACCCGGCGCCGCGGCTCCATGTCGACGAAGGAAAACAGCATGCAATTCTCGTCATTGAGCAGCAGCGGCTGGCCGGCAACGATCACCTGTTTGCTGCCGCCGTCAGGCAGGCGCAGTTCCGCCTGCATCTGCGGAATGGTCGCGACATCGCGCAAGCGCTGGATAGCCAGATCGCGTTTATCGGCCTGCTCGAAGATATCGATTTCGTATGCCGAGGTGCCGATCACCTGATCGCGGGTATAGCCGGTCATTTCCAGAAAACCCGGATTGACCTTGATGTAACGCAAATCGCTGAGCCGGCAGATCACCGCCGGCGCGGGGTTGGCGTTGAAGGTTTTTTCGAAGCGCAGCTCGGCGTTGGCCCAGTCGGTGACATCGCTCATGATCAGCACCAGCGACTCGGGCTGCCCCACACGGTCGGTCAGCACCATGCTGCGCACACTGTGCACCCAGACACGCTCCGGGTCGTCCACGGGCGAGATCTCGATCAGCACGTCACTGAACGCCTCGCAACGCGCCACGCGGCTGATCGGGTAGTTCTCGGGCGACAACACATGGTTATTGCGATAGCGCAGGACGAAGCGCTTGGCGTACTCGTCAGCGTTGGTGCCCAGGTCACCGATGGTGCTGACGCCATGCATGGTCAGCGCCGCTTCGTTGGCCCAAAGGATGCTTTTGTCGAGTTCCAGCAGAATCACCCCGTCCGACAGCCCGGCAATGATCTGCTGCAACTGGCGACGGTTGGTTTCGGTGGTCAGGACTTCCTGGCTCATTGGATCTCCACACTGTGATGCGGCTAGGTGAAGAGTACGACCGCGACGACTCGGGATCGTGCCACGCCTTGAAAATCGCCGAAAAGCCCTCTGTGGGAGTGCGTGAGCTGTAATCTGTGCCAGTTCACTTGTCCCACGGCCCAACGCCGTCAAAAAGATTTTTGAACCCACCAAAAATCATCCGCTGCCCGTCAAAGCCCATGGGATTGACGTCCGGTTGCATGCGCGGGTCTTCCATCATTTTCGCCATGCCTGCGTCGCGGGTGGCTTTGTCGGGCCAGATCAGCCAGCCGGATGACACGGTCTCGCCTTCCTTGAGTTTGACCGCCAACGGGAAAGAGGTGAGCTTGCCCTCCGGCACGTCGTCACCCCAGCACTGGACGACCTCAACGGCGCCATATTCCTTGAACAGCCTGGCGGCGATCTCACAGTGTTTTTTGTACTGTTCACGATTGGCGTCAGGCACGGGTGCCACGAAGATATCGATGTAGGCCATGTTCATTCTCCTTGCAGGATGGGTTCGATCTGCTGACTGGTCGATTGCGGCGGGCGCCATTCGACACGATTCACGCCAGGCCCGACCGGCGGTTCGCCAATCGCCCCAAGATTGCCCTCGACCTGCCCGGCCATGTGCAGTGTTCCCGCCATCACCCCGGTGGTCGGGTTCTGCAGCAGCTTCATCCAGGCCTTGTCGAAGGTATTGCCCAGACTGCTACGGATCAGCGCTTCGCTGTCGGGGCGGTCGTTGGCCTGGATGATCGCGCGAATGCCGGCCACGCCGACTGAAATCATCGCCCCGGCCAGTTTCCCCGCCGCTGCCGCCACCGCACTGGCGGCGCCGCGCGGGGCCATTTCCGCTTCAATGCGCTGGCTGGCACGTTTGGCCACCGGGGCCATGGCGGCGTCGGTGGAAGAAATGCCCCTGGCGCCGCCGTCGGTGTGAACCTTGTCGATCAGCGCGGCGTACGCCGGCAGCGTGTTCAGCGGTTCGGTGCTGATGACGGTGAACAGCGAGGCATCCCGCGCCGGCGGGGGCCCGAGGGCGATGGCCGGGATCTTTTGCAAGCGCCCGTTGAGCTGCGCAACAGGCACACCATGACGCTGGGCGATGAGTGGCATCTGTTGCGCCATCAACTGCGCGTAGAACGCCGTGGCCTGAGCCAGGATGGCGTCCGGATCTATCTCTACTGCGACCGGCGCCAGGACCTTTTCCTGATATTGCTCAAGCAGATACGCCGCCAGCCGTTTCGCCGAAGCTTCCTGCTCGCCGCCAGCGCTGATCGTGTACCAACTGACCTTCATCGACAGCCATTCCTGGGTCCAGTAGCTGCTGAACCAAGGGATGAAATTTTCTTCAGTTTGCTGATAGACGCGAGTGCGCCAATGTTCCATTGAACCGCGGGCGAACAGCTTGACCTGTTCGGTGGCCTGCTGCGAAGCGCTGAGGATTTCGCGGTCGATTTGCTGCCAGGTCTGCGCCGACACGACCACGGCTTGCGGCGCGGTCACCGGTGCCCGGACCGAAGTAGCACAGCCGGCCAGCAGAAACAGTGCGGCAACGACCAGCGCGCGCGGGTTCACGGTGGTGGTGTCCTTTGGCTGAGGGAGGTGCAGGTTTGAGTATAGGCAGGTGATTAAGAGGGGTGCCGCTTGTTCTGGCCTCTTCGCGAGCAGGCTCACTCCTGCATTTGAAATGCGTTCTCCCTGTAGGAGTGTGCCTGCTCGCGAAGGGGCCATCAGCAGCACCACAAACCTCAACCATCACCACCGTCGATAACCACCATCGCCACGATTGCCTTCCGCCCATCCCTCACCAAAGGCACGATTGACTCATCCGACACACAACGAGGCGTTCACATCATGATCCATACCCAAGTCACCCTCTCCGTGAGTTTCCCGGTGTTCGGCAGCAACTACTACCAACAGCACGTCTTGCCGCGCAAAGCGCAGACGCTGGTGTTCAACAAGGATTTCGACGATCTGCTGATGCCCGCCGCCAGCAACCATTTCAGCAATGAAGTGGTCGGCCTCAACGATCAGTTCCGTTTCCTGAGCGACATTCTCGCCACCCATTTGCTCGATCACGAGGCCTCGGTGCCTGCGCGATCCCGCGTCCGGGCGAGCGCTCATTTTTAATCCCTCAAAGGCTTGCCCGCGAAGCGGACGATCATGAAAAAGCCCACTGGCCGGTTCGGCTCAGTGGGCTTTTTCGTGGCATCCGCTGACTCGGTCGATCAACGCTTCCAGCAGTCGGCAAAGCGCGAACAGACTTCATATTTCGCGTCCATGGCGGCCATCCGATCAAGGTGATGATCGATGGCTTCCGCCATCACGCGGTTTGACGCCTGGAAATAGAACATGAACATGGCCTTTTCTTCCGCGTCCGGCGCCGCGTTGCCACGCTTGCCGTCTTTGTCATCCACGCGCGCCCACTCGCCCAGGCGCTTGTCATCGACGCTACGCAAACGCTGGCGATATTCGTCTTTGGTGCGCTGCATCGCCTGATCATTTGTGGTCGCGCTTTCCTTGTCGAACTCGATCAGATTCTGGCGATACAGCGCCCAGTAATCGTCCGGCAACGTAAAACCCAGTTTGGCCTTGCGGTCGTTGATCAGCGAGTCGAGCTTCTCTGGAGAAAAACTGGCCGCAGGCTCTTTGCCCGCATCCGGTTTCATGAAAACGAAAAGGCTACCTTCGATGATACGGTCGATCAGTGCCGTGCGTTGCGGCGTGTCGGGCAGCAGCGCCGGTGGCTTGGGAAAGATCGGGTTGCGCCCCACGCACGCCGCCAGCGCAGTGCGGTCCAGTGGCATCACGGTGCGCAGATCTTTACCGTCGTGCCGCTCCAGATGCCGCAACGTGGTGATGCACTGGGTCTTGGTGACGTTCAGTGTCACTTCATATTCATTGCCACGCTTGGGCGTAAAGGAAAAACCAGAGCCGCAGGTGGCGTAACCGACCTGCGTGTTGACACGCAGATACGCCGGCTGCTCGGGCTTGATCTTGAATTCAAGGTAACCGCGCGCCTGTTCCGGCGGCGCAACCATCATCCCCGCCCGGCGCTTGCTGTCGCCGATCAACACATTGTTGAGCATGCCGGTGGTCAAGCCATCGCAATGCTCGGCGTCGAAATAATCGATCGTGGCGTTATCGGTATTGGCGACGAACCTTACCTTGGCGGCGTCTGGATCGGTCGCATCCTGATAGGTGCCGGTGATGTTGCAACCTGTCAGCAGGCTGCATGACAGTACTGCACCAGCCAGCGACAGGGCCAGGCGCAGCGGGGAAACAATGGACATGATCTTCCTTGGCAGCGTGAAAAGCGCGCATGCTACTGAATTGCCACTACGGCGTCCATTTCTTCGCTCCCTCACGTGAGCCCGTCCCTGGGACTCTCGATCAATCAGTCATCATCGCGATCACGGTAATAACGACGGCCATCGCGGCGGTCGCCATCGCGGTCGTCCCAGCGCCGGTCATCATCGTGATAGCGGCCATGATCACGGTCGTAATGCCGGCCATGCCGGTGGTCATCATCAAAATCCGCAATACAGCCGCTGAGCAATACCGCGGCGGTCACAGTGAGCAGCATCGTTGTTGCGTGCTTCATTCAATACTTTCCTAAACCCAAGGTCTTGACGATGAAATCGCCACGCTGCCGGCCTCTTCAAGAGGCAGTGCGCGCAGCCGCAGATACGACCGGGCAAAAACCCGTTGATTCACTGGCCACCATTGACCGTTTGTCGGCCCGTTCGCCGCAACCGAGCGGCGGCGTAATGCCACCTATACTGCTTGCAACCAATCCCCAAGCAATGGATCTGCACCCTCAAATAACAACAAGCAGAGGTGGACCATGGTCTGGCAGCAAATCTATGACCCGTTCGGCAATCCGGTGCTCTCCACGCTGATGGCTGCGGTGCCGGTGGTGGTGATGCTCGCGGCGCTGGCGTTCTTTCACGTCAAGGCGCATCTGGCGGCGCTGCTGGCACTGGCGTCCGCCCTGCTGATCTCGATCTTCGCCTTCGACATGCCGGCGGGCATGGCCGGCTCGGCGGCATTGTTCGGCGCGGCGAATGGCTTGCTGCCGATCGGCTGGATCGTCCTCAACATCATCTTCCTGCATCGCCTGACCACTGAGAACGGCTCGTTCAAAGTGCTGCAGGATTCCCTCGCGCGCATCACTGACGACCGACGCTTGCAACTGCTACTGATCGCCTTCTGCTTCGGTGCGTTCTTCGAAGGCGCAGCGGGCTTTGGCACGCCGGTGGCGGTGACCGGAGCGATCCTGATTGGTCTGGGTTTTTCACCATTGGCCGCATCCGGTCTGGCACTGATCGCCAACACCGCCCCCGTGGCATTTGGCGCCCTGGGCACGCCGATCATCACCCTCGCCAAAGTCACCGGGCTCGATGAGATGGAGCTGTCGATGATGGTTGGCCGGCAGTTGCCGTTTTTCTCGGTGCTGGTGCCATTCTGGTTAATCTGGGC
This sequence comes from Pseudomonas sp. NDM, assembly GCF_003105095.1. Taxonomy (NCBI): domain Bacteria; kingdom Pseudomonadati; phylum Pseudomonadota; class Gammaproteobacteria; order Pseudomonadales; family Pseudomonadaceae; genus Pseudomonas; species Pseudomonas sp. NDM. The sequence goes on from NZ_QETJ01000077.1 coordinate 22,187, forward strand.
GTTTGCCGGATGGCGCAAGATGCTCGAGGTGTGGCCGGCGATTCTGGTGGCCGGAGTCAGTTTCGCCATCCCGCAATTTCTCGTCTCGAACTACCACGGGCCGATGCTGGTAGACGTGATCGCCGCGCTGATTTCAATGGCCTGCCTGACACTGTTCCTCAAGGTGTGGAAACCGGCCACCATTCATACTTCGGCAGCGCTGTCCGGCCGCGTCGACAACTCCAAAGTCGATGAAGAAAAAGTCACCGCCAGCGCCGCCTTCAGCGATCAGGCGCGCCCGGCAGTGATGCGCGCGTGGATGCCGTGGATCATTCTCACAGTGTTCGTGTTTGCCTGGGGCACGCAGGGCTTCAAGAACATGTTCGATACGCGGCCGGTGATCGACCCGGTCACGCAGTCGGCCAAGCTTGATCCGCAAGGCAAACCGGTGCGTGAGGCCAATCCGATCTTCGCCCCGGCAGTGACTTTCACCAGCCTGCACTTGCAGATCGAAAAAGTGCCGCCGGTGGTTGCGGCGCCGAAAGCCGAGGAAGCGGTGTACAAGTTCACCTGGCTGACCGCGACCGGCAGCGGCATTCTGCTGGCGGCGATTGTCGGCGGTCTGTTGATGGGCTATTCGATCCCGCAACTGCTCAAGCAGTACTTGCGCACGCTGTGGGTGGTGCGGTTTTCGCTGATCACCATTGCGGCAATGCTGGCGCTGGGGTTCCTCACGCGCTATTCCGGACTGGATGCGACGATGGGGCTGGCGTTCGCGGCGACGGGGATTTTCTATCCGATGTTCGGCACGCTGCTCGGTTGGCTGGGGGTGGCACTGACCGGCTCGGACACCGCGTCGAACGTGTTGTTTGGCGGCTTGCAGCGGGTGACTTCGGAACAACTGGGCATCAGTCCCGTGCTGATGGCGGCGGCGAACAGTTCCGGTGGGGTGATGGGCAAAATGGTCGACGCGCAGTCGATCGTCGTCGCCTCCACCGCGACCCGTTGGTATGGGCATGAGGGCGAGATCCTGCGTTACGTGTTTTTCCACTCGATCGTGCTGGCGATCCTGGTCGGCGGGCTAGTGACGTTGCAGGCGTACGTCGCGCCGTTTACCTCGATGGTGGTAGGTGGGCCATAACTGAAGAAACACAACTCCACTGTAGGAGTGAGCCTGCTCGCGATAGCGGTCTGTCAGTTGATAGTGTGTTGG
>NZ_QETJ01000078.1:0-23094 GCF_003105095.1 Pseudomonas sp. NDM
CAGCTCCTACGGATTCTGTGCAGGAGCTGCCGAAGGCTGCGATCTTTTGATCTTGCCAGTAAACTCACCTTTCTCAAGCCGCCCCGTTCTTTTGCGGCCATCACCTCATTTAACGTTGCGGAGTCCACCTTGCGTCTGTTCCACACCTCCGACTGGCACCTTGGGCAAAACCTGCACGGCCAGGAGCGCGATTTCGAGCACGCGTGTTTTCTCGAATGGCTGCTGCGCCAGTTGCAACTGGCGCAGCCGGATGTGCTGCTGATCGCCGGGGACATTTTCGATACGGTCAATCCGCCGGTCAAAGCTCAGGAACGCCTTTACGACTTCATCGTCAGCGCTCACGAACAGCAGCCGCTGCTGACCATCGTCATGATCGCCGGCAACCATGATTCCGGCTCGCGGATCGAGTTGCCCGCGCCTCTGATGCGGCGTTTGCGCACCCACGCGCTGGGCCGGGTGCTGTGGCTGGATGACGGGCAGCTCGATGCCGAGCGCCTGTTGCTGCCGCTGCCGAATGCCCAGGGCGAAATCGCCGCGTGGTGTCTGGCGCTACCGTTTCTGCGTCCGGCGGAAGTCACTGGTGCGCATCTGGGCGACAACTATTTGCGCGGCATCGGTCAGGTGCATGAGTGGCTGATCGCGGCGGCGAATGCCAAGCGTCAGCCCGGGCAGGCGCTGATCGCTATCAGCCACGCGCACATGGCCGGCGGTTCGGTATCGGAGGATTCCGAGCGCAGCCTGATCATCGGCAATGCCGAAGCGCTGCCCGCCAGCCTGTTCGGCGAAAGCATCAGTTATGTCGCCCTCGGCCATTTGCACAAGCCGCAGAAGGTCAACGGCGAGGAGCGCATCCGCTACAGCGGCTCGCCGATTCCGCTGTCGTTCTCGGAGATCGGTTATCAGCATCAGATTCTCGATGTCGTCCTCGACGGTGAAACCCTGGTCAGCGTCGAGCCGAAACTGATTCCGCGCTCGGTCAATCTGCAGCGCATCGGCCCGGCGCCGCTGGCCGAGATTCTGCTGCAACTGGCTGACCTGCCGAACGTCGATCTGCTCGCCGAAACCCAGCGCCAGCCATGGCTCGAAGTCCGTGTACGCCTGGATGAGCCGCAGCCGGATCTGCGCCATCAAGTGGAGACCGCACTGCAAGGCAAGGCCGTACGTCTGGTGCGCATCGCCGCTGAATACGCCGGCAATCGTGGCGCCGATGGCAGCGATGACGGCAGCACGCTGATCGAACTCGACCAGCTCACCCCGCAGGAATTGTTCAGCCGCGCCTGGCTCGACAACTACGGCAGCGAGGTCGATGAGCAGACGCTCAAGGACTTCGCCGAGTTGCTGCAAGACGTGCAACTGGAGGGCGAGCAGCCATGAAGATTCTCGCCATTCGCTTGAAGAACCTCGCCTCGCTGGCCGGGCCGTTCGAGATCGATTTCACTGCTGAGCCGCTGGCAAGCGCCGGTCTGTTCGCGATCACCGGCCCGACCGGCGCCGGCAAAAGTACCCTCCTCGACGCTTTGTGCCTGGCACTGTTCGGCGCCGTGCCGCGCCTGAACAACACCGGCCGCGATGCCAAAGTCCCGGATGCCGACGGCGAGATCGCCACTGGCGACCCGCGCACCTTGCTGCGTCGTGGCACGGGCGAAGGCTATGCCGAAGTGGATTTTGTCGGCGTCGATGGCCGCCGCTATCGCGCACGTTGGGAAGCCAACCGCGCTCGCGAGAAGGCTGGCGGCAAGTTGCAAGCGAGCCGGCAGAGCCTGCGCGATATCGATCAGGATCAATTGCTCGCCAGCCAGAAAGGCGAATACAAAACCCAGCTGGAAGCCGCGCTGGGCCTGAATTTCGAACAGTTCACCCGCGCCGTGCTGTTGGCGCAAAGCGAATTCAGCGCGTTCCTCAAGGCCGACGACAACGACCGCAGTGAGCTGCTGGAAAAACTCACCGACACCGCGCTGTACACTCGCCTGGGCCGTCGCGCTTTCGACAAGACCAAGGAAGCCCGTGAAGCGCACAAGCTGCTGCAGGATCAGGCCACCGGGGTCACGCCACTGGCACCTGAAGCGCGCGCCGAACTCGACGGGCGCTTCAACACCGCGCAGCAACACATGAAAGCGCAACAGGCGCAGCTCAAACAGCTTGAGCAACAACACGGTTGGCTGAAGGATTTGCGTCTGTTGCAAGACGCGCAAAAAGCCGCCAGCGAACAACTGCAAACCGCGCACCAGCAATGGCAAGCCCTGGCTGGCGAGCGGGTGAAACTGACGCGTCTGGAGCAGCTTGGCCCGCAGCGTCATCAATTTGCGCGCAAGGCCGAGCTCGATGCGCTGTTGACACCACTGGGGGCGCAGATTGCCGCACACACCCAACAACACGCCGCGTTGGGCGAACGGCAGACGCAACTGGCGCAGAACCTCGACGCAGCAAAAGTCGCCCTGAGCGAAGCGCAACAACGGCAGAGCGAAAACGCGCCGCTGCTGCGTCAGGCATTCGAAGAGCAAAGCACCCTCGCCCGTCTGATCAAGGACACTGCCAGCAGCGCCGAAGCCCGGCAAGCGGCCGAGCAAGCGTTCAAGGATGGCCAGAGCGCGATTCAGGCCTTGCAGGAAAAACAGGCTGAGGTCGCCGAGCGTCTGCAACACATCGCCAGCGAGCTTGAGCAAAGTGCGCATCTGGCGCCATTGAGCGATGCCTGGAGCGCCTATCGCGATCGCCTGCAACAACTGATGCTGATCGGCAACCGCTTGAACAAGGGCCAGACCGAACTGGCATCCCTTGAACAGAACGCCGCGCACAGCGCTGAACAACTGGCAGCGCATAAACAGCAACTGGAAGTCCTGTTCAAGGAGGCCGGTGCTGAACCGGATGCGGTCGCCGAACAGATCGGCCTGCTCGGCACTTTGCTGCAGGACAACCGCAAACAGCTGCGCGCGATCGAAGACCTGTCGCGGCTGTGGGCGTCTCAGCAGGATCTCGACAAGCGCAGCGCCGAGTTGCAACAGCGTCAGCTCGACGCGCAGCAGCAACGTGAACGTCTGACCCAGGACGGTGTGAAAACCAAGGCTGAACTGACCGTCGCCGAGCAGACCCTCAGCGTCACTCGCGAACTGCTCGAGCGTCAGCGGCTGGCGCGCAGTGCCAGTGTCGAAGAGTTGCGCGCGCAGTTGCAGGACGATCAGCCCTGCCCGGTCTGCGGCAGCAACGAGCATCCGTATCATCAGCCCGAAGCGCTGCTGCAAAGCCTCGGCCGCCACGATGAAAGCGAACAGGCCAATGCCCAGCAAGTGGTCGATCAGCTCAAGGAAAAACTGATCGAACTGCGCGGCGAAGTCGGTGGCGTGATCGCGCAACAGAAAGAATTGCTCCAGCAACAGGAACAATTGGCTGCGCAGCAACAAGCCCTGGCCCCAAGCCTCGACGCGCATCCGCTGGCCGCGCAACTGTTCAATCAGGACGCCGACAAACGCGACGCCTGGCTCAGCCGCCAGAACGAACAGTTGAACCAAAGCATCACGCAAGACGAACAACGCCAGAGCGCCCTGCTCACCTTGCAGCAGGACGCCGCGCGCCTGTCGCAGCAATTGCGTCAGGCCGAGGTGGCGCATCAGCAAGCGGCGCAACAGCTGAGCCATCAGCAGCATGAACTCAACAGCGACCGTCAGCGCCTTGAAGAAGAACTCAACGCGTTCGGTCCGCTGCTGCCGGCTGACACCCTCGAAGCACTGCGCCTTGAGCCGGCCGCGACGTTCCTGCAACTGGATCGGCAGATCGCCGAGCGTCTGGCCCAGCTCGAGCAGCAAAAGGAAGAACTGAGCGAACAGCAGCAACGCCAGCAAACCCTTGAGAAAGAACAGGATCGCCAGCAGTTGCGCACTCAGCAACTGCAAAGCGTCGAGGAGCAATTCACGGCGTTGACCGAGCAGCAGCAAAGCTGTCAGGAAAAACTCGCGCTACTGATTGGCGATCACAGCAGCGCCGAGCATTGGCAGCAGCAGTTGGAACACGCGGTGGAACAGGCGCGTATTGCCGAGACCAGCACGGCTGAGGAACTGCAGACCGTACGCACGCAGCTGGTGCAAATCGCCGCTGAGCTCAAGGCGCATCAGGATCGCCTGCAAGCACTGCAAGCTGAAGATCTGGCACTCACCGCCAAAATCGCCGATTGGCGCGCCAACCATCCGGAACTGGATGACGGCGGCCTCGAAGACTTGCTGCGCTTCGATGACGCGCAGGTCGCCGCGCTGCGCCAGACCCTTCAGCACAACGAAAAAGCCATCGAACAGGCCCAGGTCTTGTTGCAGGAGCGCGATCAGCGCCTGCTCGATCATCAGGCCCGGCAAGACGGCAATCTTGACGCCGAACAGCTCGATAGCGCCCTCGCTGAATTGCAACAACAGTTCGCCGTCAGTGAGCAGCAGTGCGCCGAGTTGCGCGCCGAACAGGTTGAAGACCAGCGCCGGCAGAACGCCAATCAGGCGCTGGCCCAGCAGATCGCCGAGGCTTATGCCGAGTATCAGCGCTGGGCGCGGCTCAGTGCGTTGATCGGCTCGGCCACCGGCGACACCTTCCGCAAGATCGCCCAGGCCTACAACCTCGACCTGCTGGTGCATCACGCCAACGCGCAACTGCGGCAACTGGTCAAACGCTATCGGCTCAAACGCGGCGGCAGCATGCTCGGCCTGCTGGTGATGGACACGGAAATGGGCGACGAACTGCGCTCGGTACATTCGTTGTCCGGCGGCGAGACGTTCCTCGTCTCACTGGCGTTGGCGCTCGGTCTGGCGTCGATGGCGTCGAGCACGCTGAAAATCGAATCGCTGTTTATCGACGAAGGTTTCGGCAGCCTCGATCCGGAATCGCTGCAACTGGCCATGGATGCACTGGATGGATTGCAGGCGCAAGGGCGCAAGGTGGCGGTGATTTCCCATGTGCAGGAAATGCACGAACGCATCCCGGTGCAGATTCAGGTGCGGCGCCAGGGCAATGGTTTGAGCACGCTGGAGGTGAAATGAACACGCTGTATTCGTTCCGCCGCTGCCCTTACGCGATGCGGGCGCGGATGGCGCTGTGTTATGCGGACGTACCGGTGGAGATTGTTGAGGTCAGCCTCAAGGACAAGCCGGCGCAGATGCTCGCGCTCTCGCCCAAGGGCACCGTGCCGGTGCTGGACGCCGATGGCGTGGTGATTGATGAGAGCCTGCAGATCATGCGCTGGGCGTTGGCGCAGAATGATCCGGATGATTGGTTGCTGGCCGGAGATTCATTCGCGGCGCTGTGGATGGAAAAGCTGATTGAGGGCAATGATCAGATTTTCAAAACAGCTCTGAACCGCTACAAGTACGCCGAGCGTTACCCTGAGCAGCCGATGGAAGCTTATCGGGCTGAAGGTGGATTGTTTCTGCAGAAGCTGGATGAGCTGCTTGAAGGCCGCGAATATTTGCTGGCCGATCATCAAAGCCTCGCCGACATCGCCCTGCTGCCCTTCGTCCGGCAGTTCGCTCATGTTGATCGCGAGTGGTTTGCGCAGACCCCGTACGTTCGTTTGCAAGCCTGGTTGCAGCGTTTCCTCGAATCCGAACTGTTCACTTCAATCATGAAGAAGTCGAGCTGAATCTCGGCCTCACACACACCTGTGGTGAGGGAGCTTGCTACCGCTCGGCTACGCAGCAGTCGCGGTCTATTCAGCGCATCAGAAATACTGTGTCTGCAGGATTTGGGGTTGCTTCGCAACCCAGCGGGAGCAAGCTCCCTCGCCACAATGGTCCGCGTTGCCTACGCCAGCGCTTGGCACATGCCCAGTGCCATGCAATCCACTTCAAACGGTCCAAGAAAATCCACTGCGACCTTGACCGGTGGATTGCCGGCCATCAGCCCCAGCGTGTTGGCGCGTTCGATGTTGTGCGCGATGTTGTGGTTGGCCTCTATGGCCCGGGCCAATCCGCCCACCGAGCCCTGGCCGAACCCCAGCAATGAAGCACCGTTGGTCATCAATGCCAGACTGGCGATGACCCAGAGTCTGTAGCCTTTCATGCGCCGCCGACTCCTGCGAGTTCGGCCCTGTCGACCATCGCGCTTTGCGAACGCAGTTCGAACTGGATGCCAGGGTGGGCGACGTCGATCGGGGCTTCGAAGCTGTGTTCCATCTGCGCGCCAATGCTGACGAACAGCACCACGGCCAGGTACAGACCGATGGCCAGATAGGCGCCGCGTTTGGCGGAAGTGAGGATTGCGCTGGCCATGGTGTTCTCCGTGGGCAAAGGTTTCGATGGCCACAGAATCAATCAAAAAAGCCGAGGCAACCACTCAGGGTTTGCCATAGTAAACATCAGCTTCGTTGATTATTTAGCCGCTCTATTTGCCGGCGAGAGAAAACCTATGAGTGGAGAACGCGTACGCGCGTAGGAGCTGTCGAAGGCTGCGATCTTTTGATTTTGCTTTTGAAAAACAAGATCAAGAGATCGCAGCCTTCGGCAGCTCCTACAGGGAGACGGGAATTTCAGGCTTGGGTTTTGTGATCCAGCGCGGCGTAGAAGTTGGCGCTTTGCTGCAGGTATTTCTGGGTGTAGCTCTGGGTGTGGGATTTTTTGCTGGCGATTTCGACGTTGGCACCGGCTGGCAATACCACGGTGGCGGAAATGGCGGAGGCGGCGATAACGGAGAAGAGATTGAAGTTCATGGCGGTAACCCTCGTGTTCGTTTGCTTGGTTTGCCCGGTCGGGCTGTGAAACAAACGTAACGCTCGAGGGTTGCCTCCTTGAAATCTTTTGTAGCATTAGCCGTTATCAGTGCAATTAATACAACGATGCAGGCCCCGTAGACCGAGGCCTGTGGCTTATTGTCGCACTAGAAATTTCAGATCGCTTGGCGCGTCGATCGGCAGTTTTTGCACGGTTTTGCCGAGCAGACCGGTCTTGGCATCGCGTTCGACGACGACAATCTGGTTGCTCTTCTGGTTGGCGATCAAGACGAATTTACCGCTCGGATCAAGGGCAAACTCGCGCGGGTGATCACCCTCGACCGAGCGTTTTTGCAGCTCTTTGAGCTGGCCGCTCGCCGGGTCGATGCTGAACACCACCAGTTGATTGGCCGTGCCACGGTTGCTCACGTAGAGAAACTTGCCATCAGCTGAAGCATGCAGCGCCGCGCCCGCCTTGTCCGAGGTTGGCTGGCCCGCGGCGAGATCGACGAGTTGCGTCTGGGTCAGCACGCCATCGTTGTAATCGAACACCGCAACCTGCGCGCTCATCTCCATGGTCAGCCAGGCGTGTTTGCCGTCGGCGCTGAACAGCAGATGACGCGGGCCACTGCCGGCCGGCAAGGCTACCGAAGCGGTTTTCGCCGGAGTCAGCGGCAGGTGCGGGTTGGCCTTCGGATCGTATTGATAGATGAAAACCTTGTCCGCGCCCAAGTCATTGGAGAACACGTAGCGACCGTCCGGCGAAGACACGGTCGAGTGCACGTGGTTGGAAGCCTGGCGCTCAGGGTTGACCCGACTGGCCGGGTGGCCGCTCATCTGCACCACCGGTTTCAGTTGACCGTCGGCATCGACCGGCAACACCGCCAGGGTGCCGCCCGGATCTTCCATCACCGAGTAGTTGCTGACGAACAGATGCTTGGCATCAGCACTGAGGCTGGAATGGGTCGGCTCGTTGCCCAGGCTCTGCACTTGATTGATCAGGCTCAGCGCATGGGTTTTCGGGTCGATGGCATAGCTGCTGACACGACCGACCGGATCGGTCTGGCCGGGGCCGTTTTCGTTGACCACGAACAGGCGTTTCTGGTCTTTCGAGAGTGTCAGCCACGATGGGTTTTCAGTCTTGACCACTTGCAGCGGCTTGGCATCGATCTGGCCGGTGGCGCTGTCGAACTGCATGCGGTAGATGCCCTGGCTGGAACCGGCGGTGTAAGAGCCGACCAGCAACTGCAAGGTCTCGGCGCTGGCGCTGGACAGGCCCATCGCGCCGACGCTGCCGGCCATCAGCAGGGGCCAGAAATTACGCATGTTCATTATCGTCATCCTCGTCGTCGCTGCTGCTGACTACGTCGCCGAGACACACCAGGCGATGCTCGCCCGTGGTCTTGGTGTCGCTGGCGAATCCGATGATCAACCAGCTCTGGAGCGTCTCATCGAACGTCGCCGCCGCGACCTGCGCCGGGGTGAATTCCCAGTGCCTGGCTTCACGGCCATCGATGCATTCGATGTGCAGGTTATCGTCCTCGTCGAGGGCAAATTCGAAGGCGTGCAGGCCATCGATTTCGACCATACCGCAGTGTTCGAGGGCGTTGAGAAGGGTTTGGGCAGTCATGGCAAACAGTCTTTCTAGGGGGGAAAGGGCCAATGATAGCTCATTGTCGAAACAGTCCCCTTGTAGGAGTGAGCCTGCTCGCGATAGCGGTGGGTCTCCAGCAGAGATGCTGAATTTAAGACCGTAATCGCGAGCAGGCTCACTCCTACAGGGGTTGTGGTTGGCTTTAGATCGCCTCACGCGATGGCTTGCCATCCACCAGGCGCTGGATACGCAGCGGGTTGGCGTTTTTCAGTGGCTCGGGCAGCAAGCTGTCCGGGTAGTTCTGGAAGCACACCGGGCGCAGGAATCGATCGATCGCCAGCGTACCCACCGACGTGCCGCGCGCATCCGACGTCGCAGGGTATGGGCCGCCATGCACCATCGAATCGCACACTTCCACACCGGTCGGGTAACCGTTGAGCAGGATGCGCCCGACCTTCTGCTCCAGCAGCGGCGTCAGTTCGGCGAATTGCTCGAAGTCGGACTGTTCGCCGATGATCGTCGCGGTCAGTTGACCGTGCAGGCCATGCAGCGCCGCGCTGAGTTGGGCCTGATCGGCCACTTCAACGATGACCGTGGTCGGACCGAACACTTCTTCCTGCAGCACTTCGTCACCGTTGATCAACAGGCTGACATCGGCTTTGAACAATTGCGGCTGCGCCTGATTGCCCTGCTGCGGATTACCGGCCAGATGCTCGATGCCGCTGTGCGCCAGGAGTTTTTCCAGGCCTTTGCCATAGCTGCCGAGGGTGCCGGCATTGAGCATGGTTTGCGCCGGTTGATCGCCGATCGCAGCAGCGACCTGTTGGACAAACGCGCTGAACTGCGGCGAGCGAATACCGATGACCAGACCCGGATTGGTACAGAATTGACCACAGCCCTGCACCACCGAAGCGGTGAGGTCACGCGCAACGGTTTCCGAACGTGTGGCCAGTGCCTGTGGCAGCACGATCACCGGGTTGATGCTCGACATCTCGGCAAACACCGGGATCGGTTGCGGACGTGCAGCGGCCATGTCGCACAAGGCGCGACCGCCCTTCAGCGAACCGGTGAAGCCAACCGCCTGAATCGCCGGATGCTTGACCAGCCATTCGCCGACGCCACCACCGTAGATCATGTTGAACACGCCGGCGGGCATGCCGGTTTTTTCCGCTGCACGAATGATCGCGTCGGCGACCAGTTCAGCGGTGGCCATGTGGCCGCTGTGGGCCTTGAACACCACCGGGCAACCGGCGGCCAGTGCCGCTGCGGTGTCGCCGCCAGCAGTGGAGAACGCCAGGGGGAAGTTGCTCGCGCCGAACACCGCGACCGGGCCGAGGCCGATGCGGTACTGACGCAGATCCGGACGGGGCAGCGGCTGACGATCGGGCAATGCCAGATCGATGCGCGCGCCGTAGAAGTCACCGCGACGCAGGACTTTGGCGAACAAACGCATCTGGCCGCTGGTGCGACCGCGCTCACCCTGAATGCGTCCGGCTGGCAGCGCGGTTTCGCGGCAGACCACGGCGACGAAATCATCGCCAAGAGCATCCAGTTCATCGGCGACGGCGTCGAGGAACTGCGCGCGGCGTTCGGCGCTGAGGCTGCGATACGTCGGGTAAGCCGCAGCGGCGGCTTTGGCAGCGGCGTCGACTTCTTCCGCCGTGGCCTGAATGAAATCGTGCGGCAGGGCCTCGCCAGTGCTGGCGTCGACCGAGTGCAGTTTGACGCTGCCGGCGGCGCTGCGCTGACCGCCGATGTAGTTGTGACCGAGAATCTGAGTCATGGGATCTCCTTAAAGGGTGCCGATGCTGTCCGGTTCAAAAGCCGCTTTGACCGGTGCGATACCGTTGACCAGCGGCGCGCCGAAGTCGGCCTGGCTGATCTCGAACGTGTCGCCCGGCTGGGTACGGATGCCGTCGGCAAAGGACAAAGTCGCAGTGCCGAAAAAGTGAATGTGCACGTCGCCCGGACGCAGGAACTGACTGTATTTGAAGTGGTGGTATTCGAGGTTCGCCAGGCTGTGGCACATGTTGGCCTCGCCGCTGAGGAACTCGTTTTGCCAGAGCACTTCGCCGTCACGCAGGATTCGGCTGGTGCCGGCAAGGTGTTGAGGCAATTCACCGGTGCGAAGTTCCGGCCCATAACTGCAACTGCGCAATTTCGAGTGTGCGAGATAGAGGTAATTCTTGCGTTCCATGACGTGGTCGGAGAACTCGTTGCCCACCGCGAAACCGAGGCGATACGGCTTGCCGTCGTTGCCGATGATGTACAGGCCGGCCATCTCCGGCTCTTCACCGGCGTCTTCGGCAAACGGCGGCAGCGGGAACGGCTGGCCCGGACGCACGACGATGCTGCCGTCGCCCTTGTAGAACCACTCCGGTTGCACACCGGCCTGCCCCGCCGCCGGTTTGCCGCCCTCCACGCCCCATTTGAAAATGCGCATGGTGTCGGTCATCGCCGCTTCGTCGCCGGCCTGCTGGTGCATCTTGTCGCGGGCCGAAGCGCTGCCCAGGTGAGTCAGGCCGGTACCGCTGACCAGCATGTGCGCCGGGTCCGGGTGATCCAGTGGCGGCAGGATGCGCAGGTCTTTGAGCAACTGCGCGTAGTCATGGCTGGCGCCGAGGCCGAGGGTCTGCACTTGCTGCTCCAGGGAACCACCGGCCTCGATCGCGGCCAGGGCCAGATCACGGACACTGCGCGCATCCTGGACCTCGCGGACCTGACCGTTGTCGACCACGCCGACCCGACGCTCGCCGTTGGATAATTCGAATTGAACCAGATGCATGATTTTCTCCTGTGTTATTCGAAACACCGCAGCCCCCTTGTAGGAGTGAGCCTGCTCGCGATAGCGGTGTGTCAGTTGGCAAATTTTTTCGCTGATACACCGCCATCGCGAGCAGGCTCACTCCTACAGGGGGTGGTGCCAGCCCATCACGTGCGGGTCGCACCACGGGCACTCGCGGCGAACTGCTCGACGGGCAGCACATGCTTGCGTTCCAGAACGCGATAGACGATGCCCGTCAGAATCAGCCCGAACACCATCACGCCCGAGAGGAAATACAACCCCGAAGCCAGGTTGCCGGTGTATTCCTTCAATGCGCCAATCACGAACGGCCCGATGTAACCGCCGAGGTTGCCGACCGAGTTGATCAGGGCAATCCCAGCCGCAGCACTTGCACCGGCGAAGAAGCGCCCGGGCAGAGTCCAGAAAACGGCTGTGCACGAGAACAGCGCAAACGCCACCAGACACAGCGCCGCCAGTTGCGCCACCGGCATCGACAGCCAGGCACTGAGGAACAGGCCCAGTGCACCGAGCACATAGAGCACCGCCAGGTGGCCGTAGCGATCATTCAAGCGGTCGGAGCTGCGCGGAATGATCAGCAGGCCAATGATCCCGAAAATGTACGGCACTGAAGAAACGAAACCGGTGACCAGATCGCTGCCGCCGAATTGTTTGATCAGCGTCGGCAGCCACAGGCCGAGGCCATAAATGCTCAGGGTCACTGGCAGATAGAACAGCGCCAGCAGCAACACGCGTTTGTCTTTCAGCGCGTGCAGCGGATTGCCGTGACGGGTCTGGCCGTACTCCTGCAGATCCTTTTTCAGTTCGCCGGTCAGCCAGTCTTTTTCCGCCTGATCCATCCATTTCACTTGCTGCGGACCGTCCGGCAGCCAGCGCAGCACCGGCCAGGTCAGCAGGATCGCCGGGGTACCGATGACGATGAACAGCCACTGCCAGCCGTGCAGACCGAGGATGCCATCCATGCCCAGCAAACCACCGGACACGGGACCGGTAATCATCATGGCGATCGGTTGCGACAGGATGAACAGGCCGAGGATCTTGCCGCGATGGCGCACCGGGAACCACTGGGTGATGTAGTACAGCACGCCGGGGAAGAAGCCCGCTTCGGCCGCGCCGAGCAGAAAGCGCATCACATAGAAGCTGTGCGGCCCTTGCACGAAGGCCATGCCGATGGTGATCGCGCCCCAGGTGATCATGATCCGCGCAAACCAGCGCCGCGCGCCGAAGCGTTCGAGCATCAGGTTGCTGGGAATCTCGAGAAGGAAGTAACCAATGAAGAACAGCCCGGCGCCCAGGCCATAGGCCGCATCGCCGATGCCGATGTCGGCGCCCATGTGCAGCTTGGCGAAGCCGACGGCGGAGCGATCCACATAGGCGATCAGGTACAGCAGGATCAGGAAGGGAATCAGTTTCAGTGTGATGCGCCGGACAAGCCGCAGTTCCTGGCTCATGAGATCGGTCTCCGATTGTTGTTTTTATAGAACCTCGGGGGACGCCTCTCGCCAAAACAGCCAGGGCCTTCCCTCCGTCGAAAACGACTATATAGTAATACTAATTACCCAACAACACTTCCAAAGCGCCGATTTTGCGCTTAGATTAAGCGTCAGCTCGCAAACAATAGTCTTACAATAAGAGAAACGATCATGTCTGATAAGAAACCCACCCTGCGCTCCGCCCAATGGTTTGGCACGGCCGACAAGAACGGCTTCATGTACCGCAGCTGGATGAAGAATCAGGGCATCGCCGACCATCAGTTCCACGGCAAGCCGATCATCGGCATCTGCAACACCTGGTCGGAACTGACTCCGTGCAACGCGCACTTCCGCCAGATCGCGGAGCACGTCAAACGCGGGGTGATCGAGGCCGGTGGTTTTCCGGTGGAATTCCCGGTGTTCTCCAACGGCGAATCGAACCTGCGCCCGACCGCCATGCTTACCCGCAACCTGGCTAGCATGGACGTTGAAGAAGCGATTCGCGGCAACCCGATCGACGGCGTCGTGCTGCTCACCGGTTGCGACAAAACCACCCCGGCACTGTTGATGGGCGCCGCCAGTTGCGACGTACCGGCCATCGTCGTCACCGGCGGGCCGATGCTCAACGGTAAGCACAAGGGCAAGGACATCGGCTCCGGCACTGTCGTGTGGCAGCTCAGCGAACAGGTCAAGGCCGGCACCATCACCATCGACGATTTCCTCGCAGCCGAAGGCGGCATGTCGCGTTCGGCGGGCACCTGCAACACCATGGGCACCGCGTCGACCATGGCCTGCATGGCTGAAGCACTGGGCACTTCCCTTCCGCACAACGCCGCGATTCCCGCAGTAGATGCGCGGCGTTACGTGCTGGCCCACATGTCTGGCATGCGCGCGGTGGAGATGGTGCGTGAAGACCTGAAACTGTCGAAGATCCTGACCAAGGAAGCCTTCGAAAACGCCATTCGCGTCAACGCCGCCATCGGTGGTTCGACCAACGCCGTGATCCACTTGAAAGCCATTGCCGGGCGCATTGGCGTCGAGCTGGATCTGGACGACTGGACCCGCATCGGTCGCGGCATGCCGACCATCGTCGACCTGCAACCCTCCGGGCGCTTCCTAATGGAAGAGTTCTACTACGCCGGTGGTTTGCCAGCGGTGCTGCGTCGCCTCGGTGAAGCCAATCTGATCCCTAACCCGAATGCCTTGACGGTCAACGGCAAATCCATCGGCGAGAACACCAGGGACGCGCCGATCTATGGCGAGGACGAGGTGATCCGCACCCTCGACAATCCGATTCGCGCTGACGGTGGCATCTGCGTGTTGCGCGGCAATCTGGCGCCGCTGGGTGCGGTGCTCAAGCCGTCCGCCGCTAGCGCTGAACTGATGCAGCATCGCGGGCGCGCCGTGGTGTTCGAGAACTTCGACATGTACAAGGCGCGGATCAACGATCCAGAGCTAGACGTCGATAAGGATTCGATTCTGGTGATGAAGAACTGCGGACCGAAGGGTTATCCGGGTATGGCCGAAGTCGGCAACATGGGCTTGCCGGCCAAGCTGTTGGCGCAAGGCGTGACCGACATGGTGCGGATTTCTGATGCCCGCATGAGCGGCACGGCGTACGGCACGGTGGTTTTGCACGTAGCACCTGAAGCCGCAGCGGGCGGGCCTTTGGCGGCGGTGCAGGAAGGCGACTGGATCGAACTCGATTGCGCCAGCGGCCGTTTGCATCTGGACATTCCCGACGCTGAACTGGCGGCGCGCATGGCGGATCTGCAAGCGCCGCAGCAATTGCTGGTGGGTGGCTATCGTCAGCTGTACATCGACCACGTGCTGCAGGCGGATCAGGGTTGCGACTTTGACTTCCTGGTGGGTTGCCGAGGGGCCGAGGTTCCGCGCCACTCTCACTAACCCCACCCGGTTTCAGGCCTGAATCAATCACTGTGGCGAGGGAGCTTGCTCCCGCTCGGCTGCGCAGCAGTCGTAAATCGGCATTCGCGGTTTTGCTGACACACCGCACTTGCCGGTTTTGGGGCTGCTCCGCAGCCCAGCGGGAGCAAGCTCCCTCGCCACAGGGCCGGTGTAGATTTCAGGCCTGATGAATGCCCACAGTGCCTGCTATGATGCGCGGCATCTCCATCGCTCAGGATCGCGCCACCCCCCATGGATTACCGCAAACCTTCCGACCGTAAAAGCATGCACTCGCGCATCGTCCAGGAACTGGGCATGCAGATCGTCTCCGGACGCTTTTTGCCCGACGACAAACTGCCCGCCGAAGCCCTGCTCTGCGAGGAGTACGCGGTCAGTCGGCCGGTGTTGCGCGAGGCCACCCGAGTGCTGGTGGCCAAGGGGCTGGTGTATTCCAAACCGCGCGTCGGCACAGTGGTCAAGGCCCGTCGCGAGTGGCACATGCTCGACCCGGACGTGCTGCACTGGTTGATGCAAAGCAGCCCGCAGAATGAATTCTTCAACGTGCTGACCAGCGTGCGCAGCATCATCGAACCGGCCGCCGCCGCCCTCGCCGCCCAGCATGCGACGGATGCCGACATCGCCGCGATCAACGAAGCCTACCAACGCATGGAAGCCGCTCCGACCCCGGAAGCGCTTTTGCAGCCGGATCTGGACTTCCACAGCCGCATCGCCGATGCGACGCACAATGACCTGCTGGCAAACCTGTGCAACATGTTGGCGGTGGCGATTGCCGAGGCGTTGAAGCATTCCAATCAGCGGCCGAATCTGCATGAATTGGCGTTGCCGAGGCACAAGGCGATTCTGACCGCCATCGAGAACCGCGATGCGCTCGGGGCCCGGCATGCGACGCTGGTGCAGCTGGATGATGCGCGCAGTGCGTTGAGTGTGGTGCTTGGCGCTGAACTGTCTTAAGGCTTGAGACCGCTTGCCCTCACCCTGGCCCTCTCCCAAGGGGAGAGGGGACCGACCGGGTTGTGCTTCGTTATACATCGACCTGAAAAACCGAGTCGATTATGGATTCACAGCAGGGCGCTCAGGTCGGCGTAAATCTCTAATATCCCCCAATCAGTCCCCTCTCCCTCCGGGAGAGGGCTAGGGTGAGGGGCTCTTGATCTTGACCTTGACCTTGATCTTCGTCCACAAAAAAGCCGCAACCCTCAAGGTTGCGGCTTTGTCGTTTCAGGCTTTCAGATCAATGGGCAAACAGCGAATTGCCCTTCTGCCCCGCCAGTTTCTCCGGCTTGATCAGGAACTTCGCCAACGCTGGCAGCAGCCACAGTGCGCCGAACATGTTCCACAGCAGCATGAAGGTCAGCATCAGGCCCATGTCGGCCTGGAACTTGATCGCCGAGAAGATCCAGGTGCACACGCCGATCGCCAGGCACAAACCGGTGAACAGCACCGCTTTACCGGTAGATTTGAGTGTCTGGTAATAAGCTTCCTGCAACGGCAACCCGGCACGCAGGAAACTTTCCAGACGGCTGTAGATGTAGATGCCGTAGTCCACGCCAATCCCCACGCCCAGCGCGACCACCGGCAGCGTCGCGACTTTCACGCCGATGCCCATGAACGCCATCAGCGCGTTGCCGAGCACCGAGGTCAGCACCAGCGGCAGGACGATGCACAAGGTCGCCGCCCATGAGCGGAAGGTGATCATGCACATCACCGCGACGCAGATGTACACCAGAATCAGGATGGTCAGCTCAGCCTGCTTGATGACTTCGTTGGTGGCGGCTTCGATCCCGGCGTTACCGGCGGCGAGGATGAATTCCAGGCCGTCCTTGTTGTTTTCCTTGGCGAACTCCTGCACCGCTTGCACCGCGCGGTCGAGGGTTTCGGCCTTGTGGTCGTTGAGGAACACCAGCACCGGCGCCAGCGAGCAACTGTTGTTGTACAGGCCGTCGGCGCGGGCGATCGAGTTGTTCAGCACGTCCGGGTTGCGCGACAGGGTTTCCCATTTCAGGTTGCCCTCGTTCATGCCCTTGATCATCTGCTTGGACACGGTCACCAGCGAGATCGCCGACTGCACGCCCTCGGTGTTCTGCATCTTCCACATCAACTGATCGATCGGCGCCATGGCTTCGTAGCGCGAACAACCTTCGGCCTTGGTCTTGACCATCACCACCAGTACGTCAGAGCTGGTCGAGTAATTGCTGATGATGAAGTTGTTGTCCTTGTTGTAACGCGAGTCCGGACGCAGTTCCGGCGCGCCCTGGTCGAGGTCGCCGATTTTCAGGTTCTGGCTGTACCAGAGGCCGCCACCGAAGGCGATCAGCGCCAGCGCTACCGAGATCGGCGCGACTTTGGGGCTGGCGAAGTTCGACAGCAGGCGCCAGAACGGATGCTCGCGGTTGGCGTCCTTCTTGCTCTTGGCAATCGCGCGCTTGCTGATGCCGACATAGGAAATCGCCACCGGCAGCAGGATCAGGTTGGTGAACACGATCACCGCGACGCCGATGGACGCGCCGATGGCCAGTTCACGGATCACGCCGATGTCGATGATCAGCAGGGTGATGAAGCCCACCGCATCGGCGAGAATCGCGATCATCCCCGGCAGGAACAGCTGGCGGAAGGTGCGTCGTGCAGCGGTCAGGGCGTTATCGGCCTCGCTGGACTGCAGGGCGATACCGTTGATTTTCTGCACGCCGTGGGAAATGCCGATGGCGAAAATCAGGAACGGCACCAGCATCGAATACGGGTCGAGCCCGAAGCCGAAGAAGTGCATGAGTCCCAGTTGCCAGACCACCGCCACCAGCGTCGTACTCAACACGGCGATGGTGCTGCGCAGGCAGTTGGTGAACCACAACAGCAAAATCAGGGTGATGACGAAGGCGACACCGAAGAACAGCACCACCATCACCAGACCGTCGATCAGGTCGCCGACCTTCTTGGCGAAACCGACGATATGGATCTTGATGTTGGGGTTCTGCGCTTCGAACTTGTTGCGGATCTTGTCTTCGAGCTCATGGGAGAACTGGCGATAGTCCAGCGCCAGCAGCTTGCCCTGATCCTGCGGGTCCGGGTAGGCCTCCAGCAGCGGGATGTCGACGATGCTCGACTTGAAATCGTTGGCCACCAGACGCCCGACCTGACCGGACTTGAGCACGTTGTTACGCAGCAGGTCGAGGCTGTCCTGGGAGCCGTTATAGCTCTGCGGAATCACTTCACCGCCGGCGAAACCCTCTTCGGTCACTTCGGTCCAGCGCACGCTCGGGCTCCACAGCGACTTCAGCCCGGAACGGTCGACGCCGGAAATGTAGAACACTTCGTCGTTGATCTGGCGCAGGGTCTCCATGTACTCCTTGGAGAAGATGTCGCCGTCGGTGGCCTCCACTGAAATGCGCACCGTGTTGCCGAGATTCGCCAGATCGTTGCGGTGCTCCATCATCTTCTCGATGAAGGGATGCTGCAGCGGGATCATTTTTTCGAAACTGGTGGACGGCCGGATCAGCGTCGCCTGCCAGAACAGGAAAATGCTCACCACCAGGCAGATCAGGATCACGGCCGGGCGGTTGTTGAAGATCAGGCGCTCGAGAACCGTCGCCTTTTCCTGCTGAGGAGTGATCAAGGAAGTCATAGCCCCGCCTTCTTGTTATTGGTCTCGGCACCGTTTGGCTGGGTGATGTGCAAACCACCCTGCCCGGTCAGAATCAGGTTGCCGTTGCCGGCGGCGGTGACCGACGACAGCGAAATGCGATCCGGGCGGTTGAACACGCTGAAGGTTTCGCCATTGTCACTGCTGCTGATCACCGAGCCGCCGTTGCCGACGATGACGATCGAGCCGTCTTCCAGCAGTGTGCCGCCGGACAGCCCGAACTCCAGCTCACCGCGTGCGGCTTTCAGTTCGACCTGCTCCCAGTTGCTGCCGAAATCGGTGGAGCGATAGAGGTTGCCGCGCAAGCCGTACGCCAGCAGGGTCTGCGGCTGGGCCGTGCCGATCACGCCGAACAATGAACCTTCGTACGGACCTTCGAGTTTTTCCCAGGTCTGGCCGTCATCGGCGGAGCGGAACATGCTGCCGGACTCACCAACGATGAACAGCCCGGCGTCTTTCACAGAGGCGATGGCGTTGAGGTGGAACTGGTCTTCGTTGTCGAGGCGATCACTGACGTCTTCCCAGTGTTTGCCGCCATCGGTGGTTTCCAGCAGCGTGCCATAGGCGCCCACAGCAAAGCCGCTGCTGGCGTCCTTGAACCAGACGTCGAGCAGCGGCGATTCGCGTGCGAGGTCTTCGAATTGCTTGGTCCAGGTCAGACCGCCGTCTGCGCTGGCGAGAATCTGTGCGTCGTGGCCGACCGCCCAGCCGTTTTTGTCGTCGACGAAATACACCGCGGTAAGCAACTGGCGGGTCGGCACCTTGGCCTGGGTCCAGGTCTTGCCCTGGTCATCGGAATAGACGATGTGCCCGCGATCACCGACCGCGACCAGGCGCGCGCCGGCGTGGACGACATCGAGAATCAGGCTTTTCGCGGCCTTGGCCGATTCGGTGGCATAGACCACGTCGGCCGGGGCCTCGGCGGCAATCACAGGCGCCGATAACGTGGCAAAGCCCAGCAGCGAGAGAGCTGTGACCAGCAACGCGGTGTTGCGTAACGCCGGCGGGCGGCAACGACTCATAGACCTTCCCCTATTTATTATTGTTGGGCCATCGGGCCTTCAAGGGCGCCGCAAGGGTGCTCGACTACTGGCAGTTCAGAAGCATCCTCCTGAAACCCGCAATCCAGAGCCCCTTCGGAAGCTGGCTCATCCTATCGGGCTTTGCAAATGTCTGACAATCGGCGCCACGTTATCTTTTGTTAACCGCATTGCCGCTGATTTCCCGTGTAGGAGTGAGCCTGCTCGCGATGGCGGTGTTTCAGTCAGCAAATCATTGGCTGACAGCTCCCTATCGCGAGCAGGCTCACTCCTACAAGGGATCGAGGGGGCTGGGAATTTGAATACATGACCATTCGCCGGGGTGATAAGGCAAATCTCGTCAGGGGGACTTGCAGTATCGGTATTATGGTATACCATCAGACGCACAGACACTCTCAATCCCCCAACGGAGCAGCTCATGAGTTTCGAAATTCGCAAGATCGTCAGCTATGTCGAAGAAACCTTCATCGAAGGCGGCAAGGCGACTGACAAGCCAGTGACCATGGTCGGCCTTGCCGTGGTGATGAAGAACCCTTGGGTGGGCAACGGTTTTGTCGAAGACCTCAAGCCACAGATCCGCGCCAACTGCTCCGACCTCGGCGCCATGATGGTCGATCGTCTGGTCGGCATTATCGGCGGTGCCGAGAAGATCGAGGCCTACGGCAAAGCGGCGGTGGTCGGCGCTGACGGCGAGATCGAGCACGCGTCGGCGGTGATCCACACCCTGCGCTTCGGCAACCACTACCGCGAAGCAGTGAAAGCCAAGAGCTACCTGAGCTTCACCAACAAGCGCGGCGGTCCGGGCACGTCGATTCAGATCCCGATGATGCACAAGGACGACGAAGGCCTGCGTTCACACTACATCACCCTGGAAATGCAGATCGAAGACGCGCCGCGTGCCGACGAAATCGTCGTGGTGCTGGGTTGCGCCGACGGTGGCCGCCTGCACCCGCGCATCGGCAACCGCTACATCGATCTGGAAGAACTGGCCGCCGAAAAAGCCCAGTAATCACAACAAGAAAGGCATTGCAGGAGCGCTCCATGATTCGGCTCACCGCTGAACTCACCCCGGCTGGCACCAGTTACCTGGCGACCGGCCAAGGCCAGCCCGTGGTCTTGATCCACGGCGTGGGCCTGAACAAAGAAATGTGGGGCGGGCAGATTGTCGGCCTCGCCAGCCAGTACCAGGTGATCGCCTACGACATGCTCGGCCACGGCGCCAGCCCGCGCCCGGCCAGCGGCACCGACCTGCTTGGTTACGCTGATCAACTGCTCGAGCTGCTCGATCACCTGAATCTGCCCCAGGCCGCGGTGATCGGTTTCTCCATGGGCGGCCTGGTCGCGCGGGCCTTTGCCCTGCATTACCCGGAGCGCCTGCAAAGCCTGGTGGTGTTGAACAGCGTGTTCAACCGCAGCGAAGAACAGCGTGCCGGCGTTATTGCCCGCACGGCGCAGGCAGCCGAGCATGGCCCGGACGCCAATGCCGAAGCCGCGCTGTCACGCTGGTTCAGCCGTGAATATCAGGCCGCCAACCCGGCGCAGATCGCCGCGTTGCGTCAGACACTGGCCAACAACGATCCGCAGGGTTACCTGACCACCTACGAATTGTTCGCCACCCAGGACATGTACCGCGCCGACGACCTGAGCAGCATTCAGGCGCCGACGCTGATCGCCACAGGCGAACTCGACCCCGGCTCGACCCCGGAAATGGCCGAGCAACTGGCCCGACGCATCCCCGGCGCGAAGGTTGCCGTGCTGCCCGAGCAACGGCATATGATGCCGGTAGAGTCGCCGCGTCTGGTCAACCAGATGCTGCTGGAATTCCTTCAATTCGCACACTCCCGACAAAACCATATAAAGGGGATCGTTGCATGACACTCGCACGCTTCCAGATGTGCATCGGCGGAGATTGGGTCGACGCCCTCTCCGGCAAGACCTTCGAAAGCCTCAACCCGGCCTCCGCGCAGGCCTGGGCGGAACTGCCCGACGCCGATGAAGCGGACGTCGAACGCGCCGTGCAAGCGGCGCAGACCGCTTTCGACAGCCCGGCGTGGCGTGGCCTCACTGCCACCGCGCGGGGCAAGTTGCTGCGTCGCCTCGGCGACCTGATCGCAGAAAACAAGGAACACCTGGCGCAGCTGGAAAGCCGCGACAACGGCAAGCTGATCCGCGAAACCCGTGGCCAGGTCAGCTACCTGCCGGAGTTCTTCCACTACACCGCAGGCCTGGCCGACAAGCTTGAGGGCGGCACCCTGCCGCTGGACAAGCCCGACCTGTTTGCCTACACCGTGCACGAAGCCATGGGTGTGGTCGCCGCGATCATTCCGTGGAACAGCCCCCTGTACCTGACCGCGATCAAACTGGCCCCGGCCCTCGCCGCCGGCAACACCATTGTGATCAAGCCGTCCGAACACGCCTCGGCAACCATTCTCGAGCTGGCGCGTCTGGCCCTCGAAGCCGGGATTCCGCCCGGCGTGGTCAACGTCGTCACCGGTTACGGCCCGAGCACCGGCGCCGCCCTCACCCGCCATCCGCTGATCCGCAAGATTGCCTTCACGGGCGGCGCGGCCACGGCACGGCATGTGGTGCGCAGCAGCGCCGAAAACTTCGCCAAGCTGTCGCTGGAACTGGGCGGCAAGTCGCCGAATATCATTTTTGCCGACGCCGATCTCGACAGTGCGATCAACGGCGCGATTGCCGGGATTTACGCGGCGTCCGGGCAGAGCTGCGTGTCCGGTTCGCGTTTGCTGGTGCAGGACGAAATCTACGACGAATTCGTCAATCGTCTGGTCGAACGCGCCCAGCGCATCCGCATCGGCAACCCGCAGGAAGACCATAGCGAGATGGGCCCGATGGCCACCGCGCAGCAACTGGCGGTGGTCGAAGGGCTGGTCGCCGATGCGATTGCCGAAGGCGCGCGTTTGCGCACCGGCGGCAAGCGTCCGGCGGATCTCGGCGAAGGCTGGTTCTACGAGCCGACGCTGTTCGAATGCGACCGTAATTCGATGAAGATCATGCAGGAAGAAGTGTTCGGCCCGGTGGCGTCGGTGATTCGTTTCAAGGACGAAGCCGAAGCACTGGCGATCGCCAACGACTCGCAGTTCGGCCTTGCCGCCGGCATCTGGACCCGTGACCTGGGCCGCGCCCACCGGCTGGCGCGCGATGTGCGCTCAGGAATTATCTGGGTCAACACTTACCGCGCAGTGTCGGCGATGGCGCCGATCGGCGGTTTCAAGAACAGTGGCTATGGACGCGAAAGCGGCATCGACTCGGTGCTGGCCTACACCGAACTGAAAACGGTGTGGATCAACCTCTCCCAGGCGCCAATGCCTGATCCGTTTGTGATGCGCTAGGAGTCCTGCGAAATGATCGAACCCGGCATTTACAAAGACGTCATGAGCTCGTTTCCGTCCGGCGTCACAGTGGTCACCACCCTCGACCCGGACGGCGGCATCGTCGGCATTACCGCCAGCGCGTTCAGCGCGCTGTCGATCGACCCGGCGCTGGTGTTGTTCTGCCCCAACTACGCCTCCGACACTTACCCGGTGCTGCGCGACAGCAAGAAATTCGCTATCCACTTGCTCTCCGCCGAACAGACCGCCGAAGCCTACGCGTTCGCCGGCAAGGGCAAGGAAAAGGCCAAGGGCATCGAGTGGCATTTGAGCGATTTGGGTAACCCGATCCTCGCCAAGGCGACGGCAATCATCGAGTGCGAGTTGTGGCGTGAGTACGACGGTGGTGATCACGCAATCATCGTCGGCGCGGTGAAGAACCTGATCCTGCCCGAGCAACCGGTGACGCCGATGATTTACCACAAGGGCAAGCTGGGTGCGTTGCCGACCTTGACCTGAAGGATTCACACAAATCCCCTGTGTAGGAGCTGCCGAAGGCTGCGATCTTTTGACTTTGATGTTTAAAAGCAAGATCAAAAGATCGCAGCCTTCGG
>NZ_QETJ01000079.1:0-22970 GCF_003105095.1 Pseudomonas sp. NDM
GGTGTGTCAGTTGACGTAGATGTTGGCTGATACACCGCGATCGCGAGCAGGCTCACTCCTACAAGGGTTTTGTGTGGGTCATTCGGTGCTGCGTTCGCCCTCACGGGTGGTCACCAGACTCAACAGCACCGACCCGAGAATCACCGAGCCCACTACCGCCAGCGACCATTCCACCGGCATGTGAAACCACGGCATCAGCACCATCTTGCCGCCGATGAACACCAGCACGATCGCCAGCCCGTATTTGAGCAGGTGAAAACGGTCAGCCATGTCCGCCAGCAGGAAGTACAGCGCGCGCAGGCCCATGATCGCGAAGATGTTCGAGGTGAACACGATGAACGGGTCGGTGGTGACGGCGAAGATCGCCGGGATGCTGTCGACCGCGAACATCAGGTCGCTGGCCTCGATCAGCACCAGCACAAGGAACATCGGTGTTGCCCAGCGCACGCCGTTTTGCAGGATGAAAAACCGCTCGCCGTGGAAACCGCTGGTAATACGCATATGCCCGCGCACCCAGCGCAACAGCGGGTTGTTGTCGAGATCCGGTTGCTGGTCGGCGAACACCAGCATCTTGATCCCGGTGATGATCAGGAACACACCGAACGCATACAACAGCCATTCGAACTGCGACACCAGCCATACGCCGGCAAAGATCATTATCGCGCGCATGACAATCGCGCCGAGCACGCCATATAGCAGCACGCGCCGCTGCAATTCCGGGGGCACGGCGAAGTAGCTGAAGATCATCACGAAGACGAACATGTTGTCGATCGACAGCGACTGCTCGATCAAATAACCGGTGAGGAACTCCAGGGTTTTCTGCCGGGCGATTTCACCGCCAAATTCGCCGTGCAGGTACCACCAGAGCAAACCGGCGAAGCTCAGCGCCAGCAGGCACCAGGCAACCACCCAGCCCGACGCTTCACGCACCGAGACCCGATGCGCCTTGCGGCCGCCAAAGACAAACAAGTCCAGGGCCAGCATGGCCAGAACGAAGACGATGAAGGCGCCCCACATCCAGGGTTCGCCGATATTGATGTTCGTGGCAGGCATGGCACGCTCCCTGTCTCTTGTTTGAATTGAGTCAGACGGGGCCATGCTAGCGACGCAGTTATGGCAAAGAAAAATCGTTTATTTCTGAGGGTTGGTTCGAGAAAAACGAAGTGTCCTACCTCGGGGCACTTTGGCATTTCATTGGAGCATTCCTGCATGGGAAGTACCGCCGATTGGCGAATCCAGCCTCCAGCGATACCGCATCACAGAATTCAAGCTGATACCGAGGGAATATATATGGATCACAGCTCTCCCGTTGCCAGGAGAAATATATCTGCAGCGACCGTGTAGGGTGTTGACTCATAAACAATGTCGAACTTGAGAGTTGCTTTGACTGATTTTCGGCTGTCATCTACATCGTAAGTAACACTACCTCCCTTGATGCTCACTCCGTCAACCATAAAAACAACTGAATGCTTGCCGGGACCATAATCCTCGAGTTTATACGTGCCGCTTTTAAGTTCCCGTGGAGTAATTAATGTCAGCTGGTAGAAGTTCTGCAAGGTTTGATGGCGCCCAATGATGCTGCGCGAGTCTCCTGTGAAGGAGGCGTACCAGGTATGTGTCGCTTCAAACTTTTCAATGGGCGGAAAAGGTTTTGAGAACTTTACGTCGAAGCGCTCGTCCGCGGCGATTTTGTGCGCCAGATCCTGTGGCTTGTTTTCGCTGTTGATTCCAAGTTTTATGTTCTTGATTATGTCGGTCATGATCAATCTCCGGGTAAAAATGCGTTCCGCTTTTTAGGCAAACCGACTTTTCCGCCGGTTGGGAGATTCAATTTACGCTTCGGTTTGTGTGCCAACTACTGACAGACCTGACAGGTGCAAAATTTTGAGGAGTATGGTAGCGAAGTGTCGGGCGATGAGTTCCCTCGTATATAAACAGGCCATTGGTGCATGCCTCAACGGAAAAACTCGCCCGGCGTCTCACCAAACTGCTGACGAAACGCGGCAATGAACGCCGATGTCGAGTCGTATCCGCAGGCCAGCGCGACATCGGTCACACGCTCACCTTTCTCCAGCGGGGTCAGCGCCCCGAGCAGGCGCAGACGCTGGCGCCAGGCGCGGAAGGTCAGGCCGGTGTCGCGCAGGAACAGCCGCGTCAGGGTCTTTTCGGTGACGCCGAATTTGCCGCTCCAGTGGCTCAGCGTGGTCTGCTGTTCCGGATGTTGCTCCAGGCTCTGGTA
This sequence comes from Pseudomonas sp. NDM, assembly GCF_003105095.1. Lineage (NCBI taxonomy): Bacteria > Pseudomonadati > Pseudomonadota > Gammaproteobacteria > Pseudomonadales > Pseudomonadaceae > Pseudomonas > Pseudomonas sp. NDM. The sequence continues at coordinate 2,240 of NZ_QETJ01000079.1, forward strand.
GATCTGCTTCAAGCGCGGGTCTTGTGGCAGCGGCAGCATCAGGTCGATGGTTGGCGCATCGGCCAGCTGATCGAGGATGACTTGGGCGAGGCGTCCGTCAGGGCCGCTCTCGTCATACTCCACCGGAACCTGACTGAAGGCGCGGATCAACTCCCTGAGCAGATCGCTGACGCCCAGCACATGGCAATGTTCGGCCGCCCAACCGGTGACGCTGCTGTCGATATAGAGGCTGCGCATTTCCGTGTGCGGGGCGCTGAACACCCGGTGCGGTACGCCCGCCGGTATCCACACCGCACGCTCCGGCGGTGCGACGAAACGGCCGGCGCTGGTCTGCACTTCGAGCACGCCCTGAATCGCATAGGACAACTGCACCCACGGATGGCTATGACGGCGGGTGAGGGCGCGATTGGGCAGTGATTCGGTACGTCCATACACAGGACGCGGCAGGCTGGGCAACCCGGGAACACTGCGGCGAACGCTCTTGGTATGTCCTTTGGGCGGCATCTTGCGGCTCTTCGGCGTTAGTCGGTAATTGCCAGTCACGTTAGAGTCGTCGGCACGCACTGGCAACCCCCCGGATGAATCTCATGACGCGCCCACGTTTTCTGCCCGATAACTTCACCCTCACTCTTATCGGCGTTGTCCTGCTGGCCAGCTTCCTGCCCGCCAGCGGCCAGGTCGCGGTCGGCTTCGGCTGGCTGACCAACATCGCTATTGCCCTGCTGTTTTTCCTGCACGGCGCCAAGCTGTCGCGCGAATCGATCATTGCCGGCGCCGGCCACTGGCGTTTGCATCTGCTGGTGTTTGGCCTGACTTTCGTGCTGTTCCCGATTCTCGGTCTGGCGCTCAAACCGCTGTTGTCACCGCTGATCGGCGATCAGCTGTACATGGGCATGCTCTACCTTTGCGCGTTGCCAGCCACGGTGCAGTCGGCCATCGCGTTCACTTCGCTGGCGCGAGGCAATATTCCGGCGGCGATCTGCAGCGCGGCGGCGTCCAGCCTGTTCGGGATTTTTCTTACGCCGCTGCTGGTAACTTTGCTGCTCAACGTCCACGGCGAGGGCGGCTCGACCCTCGATGCGATCGTGAAAATCAGCGTGCAGTTGCTGCTGCCATTTATCGCCGGGCAGATCGCCCGCCGCTGGATCGGCGCGTGGGTAGGGCGCAACAAGAACTGGCTGAAATTCGTTGATCAGGGTTCGATTCTGCTGGTGGTCTACGGCGCATTCAGCGAAGCGGTCAACGAAGGCATCTGGCAGCAGATTCCATTGTTCGAGCTGCTCGGCCTGGTGGTGGTCTGCTGCATCCTGCTGGCCCTGGTGCTATTGGCCTCGAGCCTGCTCGGCAAAGCCTTCGGCTTCAATCAGGAAGACCGCATCACCATTCTGTTCTGCGGCTCGAAAAAGAGCCTGGCCACCGGCGTGCCGATGGCGCAGGTGTTGTTCGCCGGCAGCACCATCGGCGTGCTGATTCTGCCGCTGATGCTGTTCCATCAGATTCAACTGATGGTCTGCGCGGTATTGGCCCAGCGCTATGCCAAGCGGCCGGAGTCGGTGCCTGATCTGATGGCGCAGGTCGACCCGTAAAAACCCTTCACAGCCCCGAGTACTTGACCGCCGCGGCCGCCCGCGTCGGCACATCCAGCGTGCGCAACAACGACGACACATGGATGCGCACCGTGAACGGGGAAATATCCAGTTCACGGGCGATTTCCTTGTTGGTCTTGCCTTGCGCGATCAACCGCAGCACGTCCTGCTGACGCGGCGTCAGCGTCGTCGCGGTTTCCAGCGGCAGCAAGCCGGACGGCGCCGACTTCACCAGCACCTCGCCATCACGGATCGCCAGAATCGCCTGGCCGATTTCATCCGGCGCAATGTTCTTGCCGATAAAGCCGTCTATGCCCGCCGCCATGACTTCACTGATCAACGCCTGATCGTCGACCATCGAAACTACGATTAGCGTGGTGCGCGGCAATCGTCTTCGCAAGTCGGCGAGCTGGGTGATGCAGGTCAACCCGGGAAAACGCAGATCGAGCATCAGCGTGTCCGGCTCGTCGCCCTGTGGCAGCAGCTCGAGCACAGCGTCGAAGTCGCCGGCCTCGCAGATATTCGCTGCGGGCAGCACGCGCTGTACGGTGCGCAGCATCGCCTCGCGAAACAGTGGATGATCGTCGGCTATGATGATCCGGCATGTCATGACGTGACCCTCCCTGGGTCAGGCGTGATTCAAGGCCTGCACCTTAGCACTGGACGCGAAGGTTGCCTGTAGGCTGCTTCCGAAACTGACGATTGCTGCACAAGGACGTTTACCATGAAGTTCGAGAAAAATACCGAACTCGACCAGGCCAACCTGCGCATCATCATCGCCGCCATCGCGGTGGTTTACATGGTTGTGCTGGGTTTTCTGCCGGGCCAGCGCTTCGATACCTACCTGCCGGTCATCACTTACATTGTCCTGTTTCTGCTCGCCTCGATTGTGTTCCGCCAAGCCATTGCGCGCTGGCCGGGGCATTATCCGGCGCGACGGATTTTCGCCATGGTCCACGATTACACCGGCACCTGTTTTGGTCTGGTGATCGGCGGCGAAGCGGCGCTGCCACTGTACGCGGTGATGGTCTGGGTCAACCTCGGCAACGGCATGCGCTACGGCTCGCGTTATCTGGCGATTGCCACCGGCCTGGCGCTCGTAGCGCTGCTGGTGGTCTATCGCTTGACGCCGTACTGGCAGGCGCAACCGTTCATGGTGTTGATGCTGTTGATCACCAGCACGGTGATTCCGTTTTACGCGCACTTGCTGTTGGAGCGTACGCGCAAGGCGTCGGAAGAAGCGGTCGCAGCGAATCTGGAGAAATCGCGCTTCCTCGCGCAGGCCAGTCACGATTTGCGTCAGCCGATTCATTCCATTGGCTTGTTCACTGCCTGTCTTCGCGAGTCGCGTTTGGGCGACGACGAGCGACGGCTGGTCGACAACATCGACCGCTCGCTGCTTAACGTCTCGCAGTTGTTCCGTTCGATTCTTGATCTTTATACGCTGGATAACGGCCGGGTCGAGGCGAAATGGCAAACGCTGAACCTCGGCGAATGGCTCGCGGACATCGTCCGCCAACATCAGGAAGCGGCGCGTTGGGCGGGTGTCGAGCTGCGTTTGCGACCCTGTCACCACTGGGTCAGAACCGACCCGGCGCTGCTGGCGACCATGGTGCAGAACGTGCTCTCCAACTGTTTCAAATACGGCGCGCAACGGCCGGTGCTGATCGGCGTCCGTAAGCGTGGGGCAGGGCTGGCCATTGTTATTTATGACTGCGGCAATGGTATTGCCCAAGAGCATCTGCCGAAGGTTTTCGAAGAGTTCTATCGAGTGCGACAAGTGCGCGATAAAGACGTCGAGGGGGTCGGACTGGGTCTGGCGATCGTCAAGCGTCTGGGTGAGTTGATCGATGTGCAGGTTGCGCTGCGTTCGCGGGTAGGGCGTGGCACAGCAGTAACCCTCGCCGGTTTATCGTTCGCAGCGGCGCCACCGTCACCGGTCATGCGCGATGAAGCGCGGCAGGTGGGTTTGTTGACGGGGCTGAAGGTGTGTCTGGTGGAGGATGATCGCAATGTCTTGTTGGCGACCTCGGCGTTGCTCGAGCGCTGGGGCTGCGTGGTGCAGGCCGAGTGGTCGGCTGAGGAGCTGGTCACCGACTGCGACATCATCGTCGCCGACTATGACCTCGGCACCCACGCCACTGGCATCGAGTGCATCGATGAGGTGCGCCGGCAACGCGGCTGGGCAGTGCCAGCGATGATCATCACCGGGCACGACATCGAGAAGATTCAGGCCGCCTTGCACGATCGGCAGATCGCCATTCTGTCGAAACCGGTGCGCCCGGCCGAGCTGCGCGCGACATTACGCGCCCTGCGTGATCGACAAGGCGAAGCGGTCGAAAAGACGCTGTAGAGGCTGATGTAAACGGGCGGCTCGGGAGCCCGCCCGTTTCTTCGGGGCGTTTATTGCGGACTGTTGAATTGGTCGGAATAGCTGCCGGTCATCAGCGCCGATGCCACGCGATCAGAGCCGACTCCGACCCGAGAATAGGCCACACGGTTGACGCCGGTGCGATCTGCGCCATCCGCTGCCAGCGCGCCGGCACCGACCTTATCGGCGCCATCGGCAGCTACCGCCCCGGCCCCAACATGATCAGCCCCATCCGAAGCCAACGCCTGCGGTTGCGCCGCCCACACACTCGGCACTGCGACACCGGCCGCTACCGCAAGAAGCACGCCTGACAACAACTTGTATTTCATGGTTTTCTCCACGACCCAGCAGCCAGAAAGCGATGAGATGTCGTCCGTTGCGTATGCCCGGCGCTGTGACTCATTGGCTTGGGTTTTACCTGGTTGGCGAAAGGCACGGGCACACCGAACGGCGTGCGGGTGTCGAGATAATTTTGATCGAGCCGATTGAGTATAGGATCGGCCTCGGGAACTGCCACGGCGAGGAGATCGACGGACAAAAAAAGACGAAGCCCGCATTGCGCGGGCTTCGTTGTGCGTGGGTTTTTACATGTTCGCCAGTGCCTGTGCCAGGTCGGCGCGCAGGTCTTCGACGTCTTCAACCCCGACCGACAACCGCACCAGTCCATCGCCAATCCCCAGCTTCGCGCGGGTCTCTGGCGGAATCGTCGCGTGGGTCATGATCGCCGGGTGCTCGATCAGGCTTTCCACGCCACCGAGGCTTTCGGCCAACGCAAAGATCTTCACGTTTTCCAAAAACCGCCGCGCACCGGCCAGGTCGCTGTTCAGGTCGACGGAAATCATTCCGCCAAAACCGCGCATCTGCCGCTTGGCCAGTTCATGCTGCGGATGCGACGTCAGGCCCGGATAGTAGACGCGCTTGACCTGCGGTTGCTGCTCGAGCCACTGCGCCAGATCAAGGGCGTTGCTGCAATGCCGCTCCATGCGCAGCGCCAGGGTTTTCACCCCGCGCAAGGTCAGGAACGCATCGAACGGCCCGGAAATCGCGCCGACCGCGTTCTGCAGAAAACCGAGTTTTTCCGCCAGCTCGGCGTTCTGCCCGACCACGGCGATGCCACCAATCACGTCGGAGTGGCCGTTGAGGTATTTGGTGGTCGAGTGCAGCACGATGTCGAAACCCAACTCCAGCGGACGCTGGATGTACGGGCTGGCAAAGGTGTTGTCGGCGACGCAGATGATCCCGCGAGCGCGGCAGATGCGCGCGATTGCGGCCAGGTCCGACAGGCTTAGCAGCGGGTTGGTCGGGGTTTCGACCATGACCATGCGCGTGTCGTCCTGCAGCGAGGCTTCGAACGCCGACAGGTCGGCCAGATCGACGAAGCTGAAACGATGCCCGGCGCTGCGCTGGCGAACCTTGTCGAACAGGCGGAACGTGCCACCGTAAAGATCATTGCCGGAAACGATGTGCGAGCCGGCATCGAGCAATTCCAGCACCGTGGAAATCGCCGCCAGCCCTGAGGCGAAAGCGAATGCGCGGGTGCCGCCTTCGAGGTCGGCGACACAGCGTTCCAGGGCGAAGCGCGTCGGGTTGTGCGAGCGGCCGTAATCGAAACCCTTGTGCACGCCGGGGCTGTCTTGCAGGTAAGTGGAGTTGGCATAGATCGGCGGCATCAGCGCGCCGGTGGTCGGGTCCGGCTCCTGCCCGGCGTGGATCACCCGGGTGGCGAAGCCTTGGGATTTATCGTCGTGCTGACTCATGCAAGGGATCTCCGTAATTGGTTGAGCATGTCGGTGCGGGTGATCAGGCCATGGAAGCCGGAGGCGTCGGCGATGATCGCAACGAGGCCACGGCTGAGCACCGCTTCCAGCTCGGCCAGGGTCGCGGCCGGCGCAAGGGTTTGCAGTTTGTCGGTCATCACGCTGGACACCGACTGGCTGAAGCGCGCGGCGTCTTCGTGCACGCCGAGAAGGATGTCGGACTCATCGATCACGCCCACCAGCTGCTTGCCTTCGACCAGCACCGGCAGTTGCGAAACATCCGCCAGACGCATGCGCTGGAACGCGGTGAGCAGGGTATCGTCAGGGCCGACGCTGATCACCCGGCCGTCCTCGAAACGTCGGGCGATCAAGTCGCGCAAATCGCCGTAGCCCTTGCGTTGCAACAGGCCCTGATCGGTCATCCACTGGTCGTTGTAGACCTTCGACAGGTAACGCGTGCCGGTGTCGCAGACAAAACTGACCACGCGTTTCGGCTCGGTCTGTTCGCGGCAATAACGCAGCGCGGCGGCGAACAGGGTGCCGGTCGAAGAGCCACCGAGAATGCCTTCGGCCTTGAGCAACTGGCGGGCGTGATCGAAGCTTTCTTCGTCGCTGATCGAGTAGGCGTGGCGCACGCTGGACAGGTCGGTGATCGATGGAATGAAGTCTTCGCCGATGCCCTCGACCGCCCACGAGCCGGGGGTCGGCAGGCTGCCGTCGCGGCTGTATTGGGCCATGACCGAACCGACCGGATCCGCCAAGACCATTTCCAGATTCGGCTGCACACGTTTGAAGAAACGACTCAACCCGGTCAGCGTCCCCGCCGAACCGACGCCGACGACGATGGCGTCCAGATCATGTTCGGTCTGCGCCCAGATCTCCGGCGCGGTGCTGCATTCATGGGCCAGCGGATTGGCGGGATTATTGAACTGGTCGGCAAAAAACGCCCCGGGAATATCCTTGGCCAAACGCGCGGCGACGTCCTGGTAATACTCGGGATGACCCTTGCCAACGTCGGAGCGGGTGATGTGCACTTCGGCGCCCATGGCCTTCAAGTGCAGGACTTTCTCGGTGGACATCTTGTCCGGCACCACCAGCACCACACGATAGCCTTTGGCACGGCCAACCAGCGCCAGACCGAGACCGGTGTTGCCGGCAGTGGCCTCGACAATCGTGCCGCCCGGTTGCAGGCGGCCGTCACGTTCAGCGGCGTCGATCATCGCCAGACCGATGCGGTCCTTGATCGAGCCGCCGGGATTCTGCGATTCGAGTTTGAGAAACAGCGTGCACGGTCCGGTATCAAAACGGGTGACCTGAACCAGCGGAGTATTGCCTATCAGCCCAAGCACGGCAGGGCGTGATTCCTTCGACATTTCTTCACCTCTTTATGGTGTTGATCGCGTTCCGATCGCGGGGAAAAGACTCGCGTGCAACTTAGGCGCAGACATCTTCCCTCGCAACCTTTAATCCTTGAGAAATCCAGCCATTTGGATCTAACGATAGAACGAATTTGCCAAGCTGCCGGAACAGTTCGAACGTGTTTACAGCGAGGCGTCATCGAGTATTCAAAGGGCGTCTTCGCCGCGACAAAAGCTTGATCCGGACGTCGCAGTTATGATGGTTCCCACGCTCTGCGTGGGAATGCAGCCGGGGACGCTCTGCGTCCCTACGGTCCAAAGATCGCTGCCTTCGGCAGCTCCTATAGGAGTGTCTGTGCATGAGTAGAACTTGTGATGATCTAGAATAAATTGAGTTTGTTTCATCAAGCCTCGTTCCCGACAATGGCCGCCATCGAATAAGCACCTGGAGTTGTTCTCATGGCACTGGCCCATTCCCTTGGATTTCCGCGCATCGGTCGCGACCGCGAACTGAAGAAAGCGCAAGAGGCGTTCTGGAAAGGAGAACTGAACGAGGCGGGCCTGCGTGACGTCGGGCGTGAGCTGCGCAAGGCCCATTGGGACCTGCAGAAAAACGCCGGCATCGACTTGCTGCCGGTCGGCGATTTCGCCTGGTACGACCAGGTGCTGACCCACTCGCTGATGTTCGGCGTGATCCCCGAGCGCTTCCGCCCGCACGATGGCAAAGCCACCCTGCAAACCCTGTTCAGCATGGCCCGTGGCGTCAGCAATACTTGCTGCGGCGAAGGCCACGCTCAGGAAATGACCAAGTGGTTCGACACCAACTATCACTATCTCGTACCGGAATTCAGCGTCGATCAACAATTTCAGCTGGGTTGGGAGCAGTTGTTTGAAGAAGCTGAAGAGGCGCGCGCGCTGGGGCACAACGTCAAACCGGTGATCATCGGCCCGTTGACCTATCTGTGGCTGGGCAAAACCAAAGGCACTGATTTCGACAAGCTCGATTTGCTTGATCGCCTGCTGCCGCTGTACGGCCAGATCTTTGCGCGGCTGGCGGCACTGGGCGTGGAATGGGTGCAGATCGATGAGCCGATTCTAGTGCTCGATCTGCCCCAGGACTGGAAAAATGCCTTCGAACGCGCCTACAACCAGATCCAGCGCGATCCGCTGAAAAAACTGCTCGCCACCTACTTCGGTGGTCTGGAAGAAAACCTCGGTCTGGCGGCGAACCTGCCGGTCGATGGCCTGCACATTGATCTGGTGCGCGCGCCGGATCAGTACCCGACGATTCTGGATCGTCTGCCGGCCTATAAAGTGCTGTCGCTGGGTGTGGTCAACGGTCGGAACGTCTGGCGCTGCGATCTGCACAACGCGCTGGCGACGCTGCGGCATGCCCATGAGCGTCTGGGTGATCGTTTGTGGGTGGCGCCGTCCTGCTCGTTGCTGCACAGCCCGGTGGACCTGAGTCGTGAAGACCAGCTCGATGCCGAACTGAAAAGCTGGCTGGCGTTTGCCGTGCAGAAGTGCGAAGAGGTCGCCGCGCTCGCCCAGGCTGTCAGCGAGCCGGAAGCGCCGCAGGTGCTGCGCGCGTTGGCGCAGAGCCGTGCGGTGCAGACCAGTCGCGCCGCCTCGCCGCGCATTCACAAACCGGCGGTGCAGGCACGGGTAGCGGCGATCACAGCCGGCGATGCGCAACGTCAATCGCCGTTTGCCCAGCGCATTGCCAAACAGCGGCGCAAGCTTGATCTGCCGCTGTTCCCGACCACCACCATTGGCTCGTTTCCGCAAACGGCGGCGATTCGTCTGGCGCGTCAGGCCTACAAGCAGGGCAAGCTCAGCGCGGCGGATTACACCGACGCCATGCACAGCGAAATTCGCCACGCGGTGGAGATTCAGGAGCGCCTCGGGCTGGATGTGCTGGTGCACGGTGAAGCCGAGCGTAACGATATGGTCGAGTATTTCGCCGAACAACTCGATGGCTACGCTTTCACTCGCTTCGGCTGGGTCCAGAGCTACGGTTCGCGTTGCGTGAAACCGGCGGTGATTTTCGGCGACCTGAGCCGCCCGCGAGCAATGACGGTCGAGTGGATCCGCTACGCCCAGAGTCTGACCGACAAAGTCATGAAAGGCATGCTGACCGGTCCGGTGACCATGCTCATGTGGTCGTTCCCGCGCGAGGACGTCAGCCGTGAGGTCCAGGCACGACAACTGGCGCTGGCAATCCGTGATGAAGTCAATGATCTGGAAGCCGCCGGAATCAACATCGTGCAGATCGACGAAGCGGCGTTCCGTGAGGGCTTGCCGTTGCGCCGGGCGCAGTGGCAGGCGTATCTGCACTGGGCGAGCGAAGCGTTCCGCCTGTGCGCCTCCGGGGTGCGCGACGAGACGCAGATCCACACGCACATGTGCTACAGCGAGTTCAACGATGTGATCGAGTCGATCGCGGCGATGGACGCCGATGTCATCACCATCGAAACCTCGCGTTCGGACATGGAACTGCTCGAAGCGTTTGAAGCGTTCGCCTACCCGAACGACATCGGCCCCGGCGTGTACGACATTCACTCGCCACGCATTCCCGATGTGGCGGAGATGGTCGGGCTGCTGCGCAAAGCTGCCCGGCGCATTCCGGCTGAGCGCCTGTGGGTCAACCCGGATTGCGGCTTGAAAACCCGAGGCTGGCCAGAGACCGAAGCGGCGTTGGTGCACATGGTCACGGCCGCGCGGCAGCTGCGCAAAGAGTGGGCATAGTAGCCAACGCAGTCCACTGTAGGAGTGAGCCTGCTCGCGATAGCGGAGTGTCATTCAGCACATAAGCGACTGACCCACCGCTATCGCGAGCAGGCTCACTCCTACAGGGGGTGTGTGATTCCGGATGGCACGGCAGGCTCGCAATTGTTACCGTGACCCACCGCAACCCAGGTACCTCCCGCACTCATGGACCCGCAGCCAGTCATTCAAGCCGCCTCTGAAGCCGCCATCCCGGCCATCCTCGATTTTACCCTCAAGGCCCGCGCCGAGCTGTTTCCCAAACTCAGCGCCTCCGGCACGCCTCACGATCTGGCGCGTTTCGCCGAGGTTTATCTGCATGGCGCAGGCTGCTTTCTGATCGCTCGTCAGGAAGGGCAGATCGTCGCCTCAATCGGCTATCTGCCGTATGACCGACGCTTCCCGCAACTGGTGTATCCCGGCCTGAAAGTGGTGGAAGTCGTGCGCCTGTTCGTCCTGCCTTCGCAGCGCCGATCAGGACTCGCTGGTGCGCTGTATCGGGCGTTGAAGGAACACGCGCTAGCCAACGGCGTGGAGCTGATCTACCTGCACACCCATCCGTTTCTGCCGGGCGCCATCGAGTTCTGGCAGCGCCAGGGTTTCGCCATTGTTCAGGTCGACAAGGACCCGGTCTGGCAGACCACGCACATGCAATCGTTCATGAATGAAAACGCAATATCTGCGCGCCATCGAACGGATCCGTCAGGTAGTGCGCCCTGACCCCGAAGGTCGTCTGTAAGCGCTCCGGCGTCAGCACGTGCAGCGGTTCGCCGAGCGCCACCAGCCGCCCGCGTTCCAGCACCGCCAGGCGATCGCATTTAAGCGCCTGATTGAGATCGTGCAGGGCGATCAGCGTAGTCACCGGCAGAGTGCGCACCACTTGCAGAATGCTCAGTTGATGCTGGATGTCGAGGTGGTTGGCCGGCTCGTCGAGCAGCAGAATCTGCGGGCGCTGCGCCAAGGCGCGGGCGATGTGCACGCGCTGGCGTTCACCGCCGGAGAGGCTGCGCCATAGGCGGTCGCGCAGGTGCACGGCGTCAACGTCGACCAGCGCTTGCTCGACAATGGCGGCATCGGCCGGCGACCACGGTTGCAGGGCCGACAACCATGGCGTGCGCCCTAGTGCGACGGCGTCGAACACGCGAATGCCATCGTCGGTATCGGCCTGCTGTTCAACCACCGCAAGCGTTTGCGCGATGCTGCGCCGGGACAACTTGCAAAGCGCCTGGCCGTCGAGCTGCACTTGGCCTGTGCTCGGTTCACGCAGGCCGGCGAGCAGTTTCAGCAAAGTGGATTTGCCGGAGCCGTTCGGGCCAACGATACCTAGGGTTTCACCACGCTGAACATCGAGACTGACACCGTTGAGCAACTCGGCACCACGCACCTTGAAGCCCAAACCAGCACAACTCAGAACCGGGTTCATCGCGCCGATCTCCGACCCACCAGAATCAGCGCGAACACCGGTGCGCCCACCAGCGCGGTGATCACGCCGACCGGAATCACCTGACCCTTGATCAGGGTGCGTGACAGCACATCGGCGGCAATCAGAAACACCGCACCGCCCAGCGCACTGGCCGGCAGCAGACGCGCATGACCGGTGCCGAGCAACAACCGCGCGGCATGGGGAATCACCAGACCGACAAAGCCGATCGAGCCGACAATCGACACCATCACCGCCGTTACCAGCGCGGCGCAGCCAATCAACAGAATCTGCACACGTCGTACTGGAATGCCGAGAGACGCCGCCGAATCCGCGCCAAAGGTGAACGCATCCAGCGCCCGGCGATGCCACAGGCAAACGACCAACCCCAACACAGCCACCGGCACTGCCAGCCACACCGACGGCCAGCGCACACCACCGAGATTGCCCAGTAGCCAGAACATGATGCCGCGCGCTTGTTCCGAGCTGGCCGAGCGGGTGATCAGAAAAGCGGTGAGGGCGTTGAACAGCTGCGAGCCGGCAATCCCGGCAAGAATGATCTGCCCGGTGCCGCTGGCCGAGCCGCTGACCCGCGCCAACAGAATCACCAGCACGAACGCGGTCACCGCACCGGCGAAGGCACCGGCCGACAGCGAGATCGCTCCGGCGCCGACGCCGAGCAGGGCGACCATCACCGCGCCGGTCGAGGCACCTGCGGAAATCCCCAGCAGATACGGATCGGCCAACGGATTGCGCAGCAGCGATTGCAGGATCACCCCGCATGTCGCCAGGCCGGCACCACAGGCCGCCGCGACCAGCGCGCGGGTCAGGCGATAGTTCCAGACGATGCCTTCGTCGATCGGGTCGAGCACATAACCGGCGCCCCACAGCTTGTTCGCCAGCACCTGCAGCACCACGCTCGGCTCGATGGAGGTCTCACCAATGGCCACACCACCGATCAGCGCAACCGACAGCGTCAACAGAACCAGCAGGGCACGGATCAGGCGTCTGCTCATTGCGACAGGTCGTAGCCGTTGATGGCGGTGGCCAGTTGTGCGAGGCCATCGAAGGTGCGCAGGCTGGCCTGCATGGCCATGGCGTCGAGGATGATGATGCGGTTGTGCTTGACCGCGTCCATGTTGCGCGTCACCGGATCACTGCGCAGGAATGCGAGCTTCTTCTGGTAGTCGTCAGCCGGGAAACGCCGGCGATCCATGCGCGCGATGACCAGAAACGTCGGGTTGGCCTTGGCGATGGTTTCCCAGCCGACGGTCGGCCATTCTTCATCCGACTCGACGATGTTGCGCACGCCGAGGGTGCTGAGCATGAAATCGGGCACACCTTTGTGCCCGGCCACGAACGGCTCGATGTCCATCTCGGCGCTGGAGAACCACACCAGAGCGCTGACGTCTTTGCGCTGCTGGTTTTTCGCGGTGGCGATCGATTGTGCGAGGCTGGCTTTGAGCTGCTCATTGAGCTGTTCGCCACGCGCCTGCACGTCGAAAATCGCCGCCAGTTGGCTCACGCCTTTGTAGATGCTGTCGATGCGAAACGGCGCCAGCCGCGTGCCGTCCGCACCGACGAGGTTGTCCTTGGCTTCGCAATCGGAGGGCAGCAGGTAGGTCGGAATCTTCAGCTCGTGAAACTGCTCGCGGGTGCCGACCGCGCCTTGCGGGCCGACCATCCATTCCAGCTCGACGGCGACCAGTTCCGGGCGTTTGCCGATCACCGCTTCGAAACTCGGCTCGTTATCGGCGAGGCGCTCGATCCTGTCGTTCTGCGCTTTGTATGTGCCCAGCACGTCGTTGAACCACAGCGAAGTGCCGACAACCTTGTCGCCCAGGCCCAAGGCATAGAGCATTTCGGTGCCGGCCTGGCCGATGGTCACCGTGCGTGCGGGCGCGTGCTGGAAAGTAAGGCTGCTGCCGCAGTTTTCCACGGTCAGCGGATAGGCAGTCGGCGCCGCTTGCGCCAGGGCGCAGAGGCTCAGAGAGGTGAGCAGGGTGGCAACGCGGGGCAGCAGCATGGGGCAGTCTCCAGGGGGAACCGTACGGGAGCGGGCGGGTACGGTCTGGAAACACACCTCGGGCGCGGTCGTGGAAACTGCGCTAGGCCGGCATGGTGAAAAAGCGCACGGCACGATGTCCTTCCCGGACACCCCGCCGGTTAGTCAGTCACTGTGCCGGCAGGTCTCCTGACTGATGCGTCATCGCCATGCTCCGGCCTTCCCGGGGATTACCCAGTGGCAGTCGAGGAGCAGGCTCGGCACCTACAGTTGCGGGGGCAGTTCCGATTGATGCTGTGCAAGCATTTCGGATTCCCTATTAATTCCGTGTGGAAACCGGCGCGGGCATGGTAGTCGATCAGGCCGATGAAGGGGAGCCGAATCTGCCGTGTTTCCATGCCGGAGCGTTTGCAATCCTGGGCAATGTTTGGCTAGTATACGAACCATATACATATCGTAGTGGATTCATATATGGGCATCGTAAAGATTTCAGAGGACATGCACGAAAATCTGCGCATCTCCAGCAACGCACTCAGCCGCTCGATCAACGCGCAGGCCGAGCACTGGATGCGCATCGGCATGCTCGCCGAGCTGCACCCCAACCTCGACCACAGCGCCATTTGCCGCCTGCTGATCCGCGCCGAACAGAACGGCGGACTGGATCTGCATCAACTGACCCAGGAAGCCGTCAGCGCATGAGAAACCAGATCAGGATCAACACACCCGCCGACATCGAAAAATCCCGCGCCGCCGGCAAACTGGCTGCCGAAGTGCTGGCGATGCTGGTGCCGCATGTGAAGGCCGGCGTGACCACCGATGAGCTCGACCGGTTGTGCAACGACTACATCGTCAATGTGCAGAAAGCCGTGCCGGCCAATGTCGGTTATCACGGTTTCCCGAAAACCGTCTGTGCATCGGTCAACGATGTGGTGTGTCACGGGATTCCGTCGGGCACGCCGTTGAAGGACGGCGACATCGTCAACCTCGACATCGCCGTGATCAAGGACGGCTGGTTCGGTGATACCAGCCGCATGTACGTGGTGGGTGAGGCGACTCCCGAAGCGCAGCACCTGATCAAGACCACCTACGAGGCCATGTGCGCAGGCATTCGCGCAGTTAAACCGGGCGCGACGCTGGGCGATATCGGCCATGCGATCCAGCGCCTGGCGGAGGCGGAGGGCTTCAGTGTGGTCCGCGAGTACTGCGGCCACGGCATCGGCAAGGTCTATCACGATGAACCGCAAATCCTGCATTACGGCTTTCCCGGTCAGGGTCTGAAGCTCAAGGCCGGGATGATCTTCACAGTGGAACCGATGCTCAATGCCGGCAAGCGCCATGTGAAGAACATGCCGGACGGCTGGACCGTGCTGACAAAGGACGGCTCGTTGTCGGCGCAGTGGGAACATATGGTCGCGGTGACGGAGACCGGATTCGAAGTGCTGACGGCGTGGCCGGATGAGATTGAAGGGTACCGGGCCATTGGCTGAGACCGCGTCGCCTGCTTGCCCTCACCCTAGCCCTCTCCCAGAGGGAGAGGGGACTGACCGAGGTGCGATACCGAGTCGATCTTGCATTTGAACAGCATGAAGATCGGCTCCCTTTCCCCCTCGCCCCCCTGGGGGAGAGGGCTGGGGTGAGGGGGTAGATCCAACTGACTCAGCGCAATCAGTGGGCACCTGCGGCCTTGTTCAAATCGCTCTCGGTCCATTCGGTATAAACGCACGCATCCGCCGTCGCCCAGCGAACCCGCACCGGGTCGCCAGCCTTGAGCGGCATGCCCGCCGCCGACAGGGCTTTCACCGTCATCGACGTCCCGCCCGCAGTCACCACGCTGCAGGTCTGGCTCTCACCGAGAAACAGCACCTCCACAACGTTCGCCGAAACCTCATTCCAACCCGCCGCCAGCGGCTCATCCAGCGCTTGCTGCGTGCTCAGCGCCAAGGCCTTTTCCGGCCGCACCATCAGCAGCACATCCTGATCGGTGTGCAAGCCCGCCGTCAGCCGAATCGACAACGACTGCCCCTCGAAACTCGCCGCTGCATTGCCTTGCGCCTTGAGCTTGAGGAAGTTCGAGTTACCCAGAAACGACGCGACAAACGCATTCGGCGGATTCTGATAGAGGTCATAACCACTGCCCAGACCGACGATCTTGCCGTGGCTGAAAATCGCAATGCGTTGCGACAGACGCATGGCTTCTTCCTGGTCGTGGGTCACGTAGACGATGGTGATGCCCAGGCGGCGGTGCAGCTGGCGCAGTTCATCCTGCAAATCCTCGCGCAGCTTCTTGTCCAGCGCGCCCAGTGGTTCGTCCATCAGCAGGATGCGCGGCTCGTACACCAGCGCCCGGGCGATGGCGACACGTTGCTGCTGACCACCGGACAGTTGCGAAGGGCGGCGATGGGCGAACTGTTCGAGCTGCACCAGTTTCAACATTGCATCGACGCGTTTTTCGCGCTCGGCCGCTGCCAGTTTGCGAATCGCCAATGGGAAGGCGATGTTGTCGCGCACCGACAGATGCGGGAACAGCGAATAGCGCTGGAAGACCATGCCGATGTCGCGCTTGTGCGGCGGCACGTTGACCAGCGACTGGCCATTGACGAGGATCTCGCCGCTGCTCGGTGTTTCAAAGCCGGCGAGCATCGACAGCGTCGTGCTTTTTCCCGAGCCGCTGGAGCCGAGGAAGGTGAGGAATTCACCGTCCTTGATGTCCAGCGAGATATTGTCGACGGCCGCAAAATCGCCGTAGTGCTTGTTCAGGTTGCGCAGGCTGACCAGGGGTTTGTCGTTCTGCTGGGATGCGTCTTTGATCACGGCACTCATGTCGTACTCCTGGGCGCTCAGGCGCTGATTTCGTTGCGCCGGCGCAGGGCGGCGGCGATCACCATGACCAAAACAGACAAGCCGATCAGCAGCGTCGAAGCGACGGCGATCACCGGGGTCAGGTCCTGGCGCAGGGTGGTCCACATTTTCACGGGAAGGGTTTGCAGGGTGGGACTGGCCATCATTACGCTGAGCACCACTTCGTCCCACGAAACGAGAAAGGCGAAGAGAGCGCCGGCGACCATGCCCGGACGGATCGCCGGGAATGTCACCTTGAACACCGCCTGCAAGCGCGAGGCACCGCAGATCACGGCGGCGTCTTCGATCGACTGATCGAACAGCTTCAGCGAGTTGATGATCGAGATGATGGTGAACGGCAGCGCAACGATCACATGGCTGACGACGAAAGCGAACATCGTCCCGGTGTAGCCGACCTTGAGAAACAGCGCGTACACCGCCACGGCAATGATCACCAGCGGCACGATCATCGGCAGGGTGAACAGGCCATACAACATCTCGCGTCCGGGAAAGCGTCCACGCACCAGCGCAAACGCCGTCGGCAAACCGAGGGCCACGGCACAAATGGTGGTCAGCACGGCAACCTTGAGACTGGCGGCAGCGGCGTTCATCCAGTCGGGATTGGAGAAGAACTGGCCGTACCATTTCAGCGTCCAGCCCGGCGGCGGGAACACCAACCACTGCGAGGAGCCGAACGACAGCAGCACGATGAACACGATCGGCAAGAGCAGGAACAGACCGATCAGCCCGGTGGTTGCATACAAGCCGAAGCGCATGCGCCGGCTCATGGCATTGGGGGTCAGGAGCATGTCGGCTTACCTCGCGTTACTGGCGCCAACCGGGGATTCCGGCTGAAGCTTCAGGTAGAAGTAGAATAGCACCAGGGTGATTGCGATCAGCAACGCAGCGCCGGCACTGGCCAGGCCCCAGTTGAGGAACGATTGCACCTGCTGAATGATGAACTCCGGCAGCATCATGTTCTGCGCCCCGCCAAGCAGCGCCGGGGTGACGTAGTAACCGAGCGACATCACGAACACCATCAGACCGCCCGAGGCCAGACCCGGCCGACACAGCGGCAGGAACACCCGGAAGAAGTTGGTCCACGGACTCGCGCCGCAGATCGAGCCGGCCTGCAGGATCATCGGGTCGATGGCCTGCATGGTCGCCTGCAACGGCAGGACGATGAACGGAATCATGATGTAGCTCATGCCGATCACCACGCCGGTCAGGTTGTGCACCATTTCCAGCGGCTGATCGATGATGCCCATAGCCATCAGCGCCTTGTTGATCACCCCCGAGGCTTGCAACAGCACCAGCCACGAATAGGTGCGGGCGAGCAGGCTGGTCCACATCGACAGCAGCACGATGTTGAGGATCCAGCGCCCCCAGCCACGTGGCACCAGGGTGATCGCCCAGGCCAGCGGAAAGCCCAGGAGCAGGCTGAACAGCGTCACCAGTCCGGCCACCGAAAAGGTATTGAGCAGCACACGCGCATAGGCCGAGTTGGCGAACAGTTGTTCGTAGTTGCCAAGCCCCGGCACCGGTTCCAGCACGCCGCGCAGCAGCAAACCAATCAACGGCGCGAGGAAGAACAGGCCGAGAAACAACAGCGCCGGGACGAGGTTGCCAGCGCCGCGCCAGCGTTGTTTGAACGCCGAGCCGGTAGCGCCCGCGGCGCTCCCGGTGGCAGTGGAGGGACGGGGCGCAGTGGCCGCGATTTTCATTTGACCAGCCATTCGTTCCACCGTGTCGCGATAGCCGGACCGTTCTTGGCCCAGTATGCGAAATCAAGGGTGATCTGATCCTTGGCGTAAGCCGTCGGCAGGTTGGGCGCCAGCGTCGAATCCAGACGCTCCACACTGTCGAGGTTGACCGGGGCGTAGGCGGTCAGGTTGGAGAAATCGGCCTGGCCCTTGGCGCTGCTGGCGTTGGCGAGGAATTTCATCGCCGCGTCCTTGTTCTTCGAGCCTTTGGGGACGACCAGAATGTCGGCCATGACCAGGTTCTGTTTCCAGCTCACGCCGACCGGCGCGCCGTCTTCCTGCAGAGCGTGCACGCGACCATTCCAGAACTGGCCCATGCTCGCTTCACCGGACGCCAGCAGTTGCTGCGACTGCGCGCCGCCGCCCCACCAGACGATGTCCTTCTTGATGGTGTCGAGTTTCTTGAAAGCGCGATCCAGGTCCAGCGGGTAGAGCTTGTCAGCCGCGACGCCATCGGCCAGCAGCGCCAGTTCGAGCACGCCGGGGCTTGGCCATTTGTACAGGGCGCGTTTGCCCGGGAAGGTCTTGGTGTCGAACAGCGCGCTCCAGTCCTGCGGCTTGTTGGCGCCGAGCTTGCCCTCGTTGTAGCCGAGGACGAAGGAGAAGAAGAACGAACCGACGCCGTGATCGCTGACGAAGCGCGGGTCGATCCTGTCGCGCTGGATCACTTTGAAATCGAGGGGTTCGAGCAGGCCTTCGGCAGCGGCGCGCAGGGCGAAATCGGCTTCGACATCGACCACGTCCCACTGCACGTTGCCGCTTTCGACCATGGCCTTGAGTTTGCCGTAGTCGGTCGGCCCGTCCTGGACGACGGTGATGCCGCTGGCCTTGCTGAACGGATCGGCCCAGGCCTGTTTCTGCGCATCCTGGGTGCTACCGCCCCAACTGACAAAATTCACGCTTTCGGCAGCCATTGCAGCCTGGCCGGTAACGCTGAGCATTCCCGCGAAAAAGATCGCGGTTGCAGCTTTGTTCAACACCATGTTCACGCCCTCATTGTTGTGTTTTTGAGCGGGCCTTGCGTTGTTGCCCGCCTGTCGGGAGCAGTAGCTGGACGGTTTTTCAGGTCGCCCGGCCTATGGAATATCATATTATGGTATTCCAAACTTTGTGCAAGCACTTTGCCTTACCGGTTATCTGGCAGCTGTCCTTTTTTGTGGTTCGAAGAAATGGATCTGAAATGCAAACCCCTTGTAGGAGTGAGCCTGCTCGCGATAGCGGTATGTCAGTCAACATCATTGCTGAATGTCACACCGCTATCGCGAGCAGGCTCACTCCTACATTTGGATTCGTGCTCGACGAAAGTTATTCGGTGAAAGGGATGCTCTCAACCACCTCAAGGTCATACCCGGTCAACCCTGCATACTTCAGCGGTGGGCCAAGGTGGCGCAGCTTGCCAACCCCAAGGTTCTGCAGAATCTGCGCCCCGGTCCCGACTTCGGAATAGATCCGCGACTGCGAGCGGCTGAACTGCCTCGGCGGCTGGGTCAGTTGCGGCACGCGCTCCAGCAACGCCTGCGACGATTCGTGGTTGGCCAGCACCACTACAACCCCATGACCTTCCGCCGCGACCCGTTGCAGCGCCGCCCAGAGCGTCCAGTTCGTCGGCCCGCTGTACTCGGCGCCGACCAGATCGCGCAGCGGATCGATCACGTGCACGCGCACCAGCGTCGGCTCTTCGCGACGCAAGTCGCCCATGACCATCGCCATGTGCACGCCGCCTTCGATGCGGTCTTCGAAGGTGATCAAACGGAACGTGCCATGCACCGTCGGCAGCTCACGTTCGCCGATGCGTTCGATGGTGTGCTCGGTGCTCAGGCGGTAGTGGATCAGGTCGGCGATGGTGCCGATCTTGATCCCGTGCTTGCGTGCGAACTGCTCCAGATCCGGGCGGCGGGCCATGGTGCCGTCGTCGTTCATCACTTCGACGATCACCGAGGCCGGGGTGAAACCGGCGAGGCGCGCCAGATCGCAACCGGCCTCGGTATGCCCGGCGCGGGTCAGCACGCCACCTTCCTTGGCGCGCAACGGGAAGATGTGACCGGGCTGCACCAGGTCTTCGGCGCGGGCATTCGGCGCGACGGCGGCGGCAACGGTGCAGGCACGATCCGCCGCGGAGATGCCGGTAGTCACGCCAACCGCCGCTTCGATCGACACGGTAAACGCCGTGCTGAACACGCTGCCGTTGGCGGGTACCATTTGCTCCAGGCCCAGACGCTGGCAATGTTCGTCGGTGAGGGTCAGGCAGATCAGCCCGCGCGCTTCGCGAGCCATGAAACTGATTGCCTCCGGCGTGCAGCGATCGGCGGCCAGCAGCAGGTCGCCTTCGTTCTCGCGGTCTTCGTCATCGACCAGCAGGACCATTTTGCCGAGGCGATAATCTTCGATGATTTCTTCGATGCTGTTGAAGGCCATGCTGGACTCTCAGGGTTCGTTGGAAATATATTGGTATACCATAATACAAAATCAACAAAGAGGTCACTATGAAGGCGTACTGGATTGCCCACGTGGATATAGCCGATGCCGAGCACTACAGCCAATACACCCAGCGTACCCCGCATGCGATTGCTGCATTCGGCGGGAAGTTTGTCGCCAGAGGCGGGCGCAGCGAAGCGCTGGAAGGCCGGCAGACGCCGCAGCGCACGGTGATCATCGAGTTCGAGAGCTACGAGCAGGCCGTGGCGTGCTATCGCTCGGCGGCGTATCAGGAAGCGAAAAGTTATCGCGAGGAATGGGCGAGGGCGGAGATCATCATCGTCGAAGGCGTCGCCCCAGTTTAGGCAACGCCACCAAACCCCTGTAGGAGTGAGCCTGCTCGCGATAGCGGTGTGTCAGTCAGCAGTTCTCTAGCTGATACACCGCTATCG
>NZ_QETJ01000080.1:0-22932 GCF_003105095.1 Pseudomonas sp. NDM
CGCCGGCTCGGTGCAGGCCACGATCAAAACCGCCACCGGTGGCAGCTTCGAAAACCTGGTACCGAGCAGCACGCCAGCAGTGACCAGCGTCACTGACACTGTCGACACCACTACCGTCAGCATCAGTGGCAGCAGCTCGGTGACCGAGGGCCAGACCGCCAGCTACACCGTCAGCCTCAATCACCCGGCGCAGACCGAAGTGACCCTGAAAATCGTTTACAGCGGCACCGCTGCCGACGGTTCGGACTTCACCGGTGTGTACACCGTGAAGATCCCGGCGGGCGCCAGCAGCGCGCAGTTCAACGTCGCCACCCTCGATGACAAGATCACCGAAGGCACCGAGAACTTCGTGGTCAAGATCGATTCGGCTACCGGCGGCAACTTCGAGAACCTCGCGGTCAGCAGCACCAATGGCAGCGTCAGTACTTCGATCATCGACAACGATGCGCCACCGGTGCTCGATCTGGACGCCAACAACTCCAGCGGCGCGACCGGTGCCGATTACAAAGTGACGTTCACCGAGAACACCCCGGGCGCCGGCGTGTCGATCGCTGATACCGACATCAGCATCACCGACCCGGACAGCACGATGCTCACCGGCGCCACCGTGGTGCTGACCAACCGTCAGGACGGCGATGCACTGAATCTGGGCAACAGCGTCAACGGCATCACCATCAATGCCAACAGCACCAACGGCACGGTGACCCTCACGCTGTCGGGTAACGCGACGCTGGCCGACTACATGCAGGTCATCAAGAACATCAGCTTCACCAACAGCAGCGAAAACCCGAGCACCGTGCCTCGGATCATCACCGTGACGGTGACTGATGGCGGCAACTACTCGAACACCGCGACCACCACGGTCAACGTGGTGGCGGTCAACGATGCACCGGTCGCTGCGCCGAGCAATGTCACCGGCAGCGAAGACACGTCGCTGGTCCTCGGCTGGTCGACCTTTGGCGTCAGCGATGTCGACAGCCCTGCAACCAGCCTCGGGATCAAGATCACTCAGCTGCCGGGCGAGGGCAAACTGCAGTATCTGGACGGCTCGACCTGGAAAGACGTTGCCAACAATCAGACCTTCAGCAAGGCGGACATCGACGCTGGCAAGTTGCGCTTCCTGCCGGATGCCAACGAGTCGGGCACCAACGGTTACGGCGGCACCGGTCTGGGCAACAATCAGGCGGACTACGCACAGATCAAGTTCCAGCCTACCGATGGCCAGGCGCTGGGCAATACCGGCACGGTGAAGATCGACATCACGCCAGTGGCGGATGCGCCGACCGTGGCCGTGGCCGACAACAGCGTTAAGTCCACTGGCCTGATCAAAGAAGTCTGGACCGGCCTCTCGGGTCTGGGCACTGACGGCAGCGGCGCGAACTCGACCACCCTGAAAAGCGTGATCGACGCGGCCGGCAAACCGAACTCCAGCGGCAACGTCACCAACGTGCAGTCCGACGGCAGCGTCGCCGCCGGTACGGCGTCGAAGACCTCTGGCCTGATCTACCTGGAAGCCGGCAAGACCTACAGCTTCAGCGGCGTCGCCGATGACAGCCTGCTGATCACCATCGGCGGCAAGAACGTGGCTTCGGGTACCTGGGGCGCGGGCGGTGCGATCAATGGTTCGTTCACCCCGACCACCAGCGGCTACTACACCCTCGACATCTACCACCACAACCAGAGCGGCCCGGGCAGCTACGACGTCAACCTGTCGGTCAACGGCAGCACACCGATCGACCTGAGCAACGCTGGCGTGCCGATCTACACCGGTGTGCAGGACCTGATCAACTCGGGCGTGACGGTGTCCGATCTGCACGGCACCAACGGCGAAGGTTACTACGACGGCTACAAGCTCAACACCGGCGCCGAGGGCACCACGGTGAAGCTGTCGGCGATCAGCACCGCGCTGACCGACACCGACGGCTCGGAAACCCTGAGCGTGAAGATCAGCGGTGCACCGGTCGGTTCGGTGCTCAGCGATGGCGCGGGGCATACCTTCACCGTTACCGCGAGCAATGGCGAAGCCAATGTCACTGGCTGGAACCTCGGCTCTCTGACCGTGACTCCGCCGACCTACTACAACGGTCAGTTCAACCTGACCGTGACTTCGACGTCGACCGAACAGGTCGGCGGCTCGGCGAGCAGCACCGCGACCATTCCGGTCACGGTAGTGCCTGCGGTGTACAACGCAGTCACCGCCACCTCGGGTGACGACACCGTCACCGGCACCGACGCCAACGACATCATCGTCGCTGACATCGGCGGCCTGACCGTGGTCCCTGGCACCAACTACAACATCGCGTTCATGGTCGACAGCTCGGGCAGCATGAGCACGTCGTCGCTGAACGCTGCGAAAGACTCGCTGACTTCGGTGTTCAACAGCCTCAAGCAGAGCCTGGGCGGCAGCAACTCCGGCACGGTAAACATCTTCCTGGTGGACTTCGATACCCAGGTCAACAAGTCGGTGTCGGTGAACCTCAACGACCCGAATGCGCTGGCGCAACTCAAAGCCGTGCTGGACTCGATGGGCTCCGGCGGCGGCACCAACTACGAAGACGTGTTCAAGACCACGGCCAACTGGTTCCAGAGTGCCGATGCCGTGGCCAACACCGGGGCGAAGAACCTCACATACTTCATTACCGACGGCCAACCGACCTATTACCAGACCGGCGAGCAAGCCAATCCGACGCTGTACGGCAATGTGAAGCTCGATGACGTGGTGAAAACCAGCAACTACAAGCCGGGCGACACCTTCAGCACCTACATCGACAACACCCATGCGTTGACGATCAACAGTGCCGGCACCGTGACTCTGCAAACCTACAGCTCATGGTGGGGCTGGAGCAGCAGCAACCTAGGCACCATCCACGCTCAGGGCGACGGCACTTACGAGCTGTCGAACCTGGCCGGTACCGGCAACAGCACCAACTCGTCGACGACCAGCAACTCGGCCAGCGGCTTCGCCTTGCTCAGCGGGCTGTCGAACGTCGAAGCGATCGGTCTGAACAGCGGCGTCACCCTGGATGACCTGAAACCGTACGATTCGGATAAAACGCCGCAGACCAACATTGATCCGAAAGACCTGGCCAACTCGATCATCGGTCATACCGAAGCCACGATGCCGGGTAACGACACCGTCAACGGCGGCGAAGGCAATGACATCCTGTTCGGCGATCTGGTCAGCTTCAACGGCATTGCCGGCGAGGGTTACCAGGCGATGCAGGCGTTCGTCGCCAAGGAAACCGGCGTCGAGGTCAGCAAAGTCAGCACCAGCAACGTGCACCAGTACATCACCGAACACTACCAGGCGTTCGATGTGTCCGGCGCACATGACGGCAACGACACGCTGCTCGGTGGCGCAGGCAATGACATCCTGTTCGGCTCGGGCGGCAACGACCTGCTCGACGGCGGCAAAGGCAATGACATCCTGCTCGGTGGCAGCGGCAAAGACACGCTGATCGGTGGTCAGGGCAACGACATCCTCATCGGCGGTTCCGGTGGTGACACCTTCGTCTGGAAATCGGGCGACACCGGTAACGATGTGATCAAGGATTTCAAAGCCAGCGAAGGCGACCGCATCGACCTGCGCGACCTGTTGCAGGGCGAGACCGGCAGCACGATCGACAACTTCCTGAAAATCACCACGGTCGATGGCACGTCGTCGCTGCAAGTCAGCTCGGCGGGCAAATTCAACTCGGGCGATGCCGCTGCGGCGACGCCGGACGTGACGATCAAACTGGAAGGCAACAACTGGGCGAGCGCCAACCTGCACAACCTGATTGCCGGCAGCGACCCGACCATCAAGGTCGATCACAACAACAGCTGAGGCTGAAACAAAAACGGCCGCCTCCGCTGAGGCGGCCGTCGCGTTTTCAGGCAATGCAGCGGTGACGATTGCATCGTCGCCCCGCATACTGGCGCGCAGTTGGCTATGCTGCTGACAGCATGACGCTGTTCATTTGTGAGGGATGCTCAATGTTCTACGTGCAACGCGATGCGCAAGGCCAGTTGATTCGCGTGGAAGCGGCGGCGTACGCCGAGGCCACGGAAACGCTGCCCGCCGACAACCATGAGATTCAGGCGTGGTACGCCAACGAAGCCGTGGAAAACAGCCTCAGACAGCTCAAGCAGAGCGACTTTGAAATGATTCGGGTGCTCGACGACCTGATTCAGGTGCTGACCCAGAAAGGCGTGATCCGCGTCACCGACCTGCCGGCGGCGGCCCAGGCCAAACTGATGGACCGCACCCAGGCGCGTGAAGCGCTGGGCGGGTTGAGCCAGTTGATCGATGAGGATGAGGGCGGGTTGATCTGATCCAGCCAAGATCAAAAGCTTACCCTCACCCCAGCCCTCTCCCGGAGGGAGAGGGAGCCGATCGAGGTGTCTGGCGCTATCCATCGACCTGAGAGATCGAGTCGATCTTGGATTCATTAGAGCTCTTGCACGTCGGCGTATCTCGTAAATATCCCACGGTCAGTCCCCTCTCCCTCTGGGAGAGGGAGCCGATCGAGGTGTCTGGCGCTATCCATCGACCTGAGAGATCGAGTCGACTTTGGATTCAGTGGAGTTCTTGCACGTCGGCGTATCTCGTAAATATCCCACGGTCAGTCCCCTCTCCCTCTGGAAAGGGAGCCGATCGAGGTGTCTGGCGCTATCCATCGACCTGAGAGATCGAGTCGATCTTGGATTCATTAGAGCTCTTGCACGTCGGCGTATCTCGTGAATATCCCACGGTCAGTCCCCTCTCCCTCTGAAGAGGGAGCCGATCGAGGTGTCTGGCGCTATCCATCGACCTGAGAGATCGAGTCGATCTTGGATTCAGTGGAGCTCTTGCACGTCGGCGTTTCTCGTAAATATCCCACGGTCAGTCCCCTCACCCTCTGGAGAGGGAGCCGATCGAGGTGTCTGGCGCTATCCATCGACCTGAGAGATCGAGTCGATCTTGGATTCATTAGAGCTCTTGCACGTCGGCGTATCTCGTCAATATCCCACGGTCAGTCCCCTCTCCCTCTGGGAGAGGGTTAGGGTGAGGGCGCTTCCTGGCTCACCGCCATGGCTTCGGCTCACCGAGCAACTGCCCCTGCACGCCATACAGGCCCATCTCGCGAATCACCGACAACTCCCCTTCGGTCTCGACCCGTTCGGCAATCAACGGCAGATCGATGCTGTGCGCCGCGCGCTGGATCGCTTCGATGAACAGACGCTTGTCGCTTTCCTGATCGATCGCCCGAATGTAGCTGCCATCGATCTTCAGATACGCCAGACCCAACCGCGCCAGGTTGCCAATCATGCTGAAGCGTCCGCCAAAACGTTGCAGGCTCAGCGAGAAACCCAGCTCGCGCAGGCGTCGGGTCAACTGCTCCAGCACCGCCTGTTCAGGCAATTGCTCCTCACCGATTTCCAGAGTCAGACGCGCGCCGAGGTTGGAGTGTGCGCGCAGAATCTCGAACACTTTGTTCAACGCCTGCGGATCGGCCAGCGTCGCCGAGGACAGGTTCAGCGCCAGCGAATCCTCGTGCGCCTTCATCTGCTCGAGCACGCGTTCGAGCATCAGCCGATCGAGCCGTGCGGTCCAGCCGAAACGCTCCAGCCACGGCAGGAAGCGCCCGGCGGGAATAGTCTGGCCCTGCTCGTCGAGCAGGCGCGACAGGACCTTGTAATGCAGCACCAGTTGCGTGTCCTGCGCGGCGACCACCGGCTGGAAGTACAACTCGAAACGCTGCTGACTCAACGCCTGATCCAGCAGTCGATGCCAGGCGTGATGATCGTCGCCGACCTCCGCTACCAGACTCTGATCGATGCACGCCCAATTCTGCTCGCCCTGGCCTTCGGCCTGCGCCAATGCCTGATCGCCCAGGGTCAGCACTGCTTGCGGCGAATCACCATGGGCGAACGGCGCCAGCCCGATCGAAGCCACCGCCGGCACATCGGTCGCGCCGGTGGCATGCAGGCTGCTCAGTGCATTGTCGAGATTCTGCGCCAGCTGCAACGCCTCCTCGCGCACCAGCCCCGGCGCCAGCACGGCGAACTCACCGCCGCGAATTCGCGTTACCAAGTCTTGAGTCTGTGGATATCTTGCGCACTCGCGGGTCAGTTGCTCACCGACGGCTTTGAGCAACTGGTCGGTGCGCTGGCCGCCGAGACGCTGGTTGAGCCCGGCCAGATCCTTGACCCGCAACAGCAGCAGATAACCGGAACTGGCCTGCTCCGGGTTGCTAACCCGGTTGTTCAGTTGCATCTCGAAATAGCGGCGGTTGGCCAGGCCTGTGAGGTTGTCCTGATAGGACTCTGTGCGCAGTTTTTCGCTGCGCTCGGCCTGCTCCTGAAACAGCGTCTTGAGCTTCTCGACCATCTGATTCATCGCCTGCACCACCCTGCGCAATTCAGGCGTGCGCGGCAGATCCGGCAGGCTGAGAAACTCGCGGCGGGCGATGGCATGGGACTGCTGGACCATGTAATCAAGCGGCTTCAACTGCCGACGCAGCAGCAGCGCGCCGAGCACCGCGCTCAGCGCACCGCAGATCAACAACCAGCCGAGGCTGCCCAGTGCGCTCTGCCACAGCTTGGCCACGGCGAACATCGGATGGCTGACCACCTCGACCCGCGCCGCCTGCTCCCAGCCGCGGCTGACCAGCGCATCGCCACCGGCCGGTTCCAGACCGATCAGTCTGACGAACCAGTCCGGCACGTTGCTCACCGCCGGAGTGCCGCTGCGCTCGACAATGGTCTGCTCGGTCTTCACGTCGACCACGCGAATGCTCGCGTAATAGCCGCTGTCGAAAATCGAACTGACCAGCAGCTCGACCATCGCCGGGTCGTCGATATTCGGCGTCAGCGACAACGCCAGCGCCGTCGCGGCGTCCTGCGCGTGGGAGCGCAACTGATTGACGTACTGGGTGCGCGAGCTCTCCAGGCTGACCATGAAGCTGCCGGTGAAGGCCACGACCAGGAACAGACAGATAGCGATCAACAGCTGTTTGAACAAAGACATCTGAGCGCGTGCTCCTAGTTAGTCGTCTCGACCGGAAAACCTTCGGCCTGCATTTTTTTCAGCACATCCTGCCAGCGCGACAGGCGTTTGGTGTCGCCGACCTTTTTATTGCCCTTGGCGCCCGGCAGATACAGACCTTCGGCATTGAAAGAGTAGACCGGCAGCAAATCGGTCCGCTGCGACGCCGGCTGGATCGGATCGATCAGACTGTCGAGCACCAGCGGCATGGCGTCGGGGGTCGCATAGTACGTCAACACCATGTGCGCGCGGTTCTGCCGCAGCGCCTTGACGTAGGTGATGCGCAGCTTGTCACTGGAAACCCCGAGATGGCGCAGGCTGAAATACTTGGCGATCGCGTAGTCTTCGCAGTCGCCAGCGCCCTTCCACAGCGCTTCGATCGGGGTTTCCCAATAATCCACCTCGCGCCAGAGATCGATGTCCTCGACGTAGCGCACCTGCTTGTTGAAGAACAGGTTCACCACCTTGAGCTTGTCCATCTCACTGACCTGCTTCTGCGTCGCCAGCAGATTCTGCCAGGCGTCGATGCGCTGCTGCCCGGCACCCAGTGGCCCATAAAGAGCAGTGGCCTTGCGGCTGATCGCGGAAAAATCCCGATCGGCGTGCAGACCGCCCAGCATGACGCCGGCCAGCAGCAATGCGCAGCCAAGCCAGCGCAAGGTCCGAGGGATCGCGAAACGTACCGCCACAGCAGGTTTCCAGAGGACAGAAAGGAAGCGTTTGATGGTGAAGCTTAGCCCGGCAAAAAACAATGGCACCGTGAGATCATCGAAAGACGCGCTAGACTTGAGATGGCAGCGTTATGTTTTACAAGGTTTGACAACCTGTAGAGCAATCACTAGTGTCATTTGGATCCAAATATTACGACCTACAGGGTGTGTTGTCGTGACTCAGAAGCCCAAACCGCTGCACAGCATCAAAGTCGAAGGACCGATTCCTGCGCATCTGGCCCGGTCGGTAATTGAAGAAACCCTGCGCTCGGCCATTCTAGATGGCCGTCTACCCTGTGGCACAGCGTTGCGCCAACAGGATCTGGCCGACCTGTTCGGGGTCAGCCGTATGCCGGTGCGCGAGGCCTTGCGCCAACTGGAAGCGCAAGAGCTGCTCAGCGTCACCACGCACAAAGGCGCCGTGGTTGCGCCGCTGATCCAGGGCGATGCCACCGAAACCTACGAGTTGCGCATTCTGCTCGAATCCGAGGCATTACGGCAGTCGATTCCGTTGCTGACTGACGCCGAGCATCAACTCGCCGCCGGCTATATCGACGAACTGGAAGCCCAGCACGACTACAACGAAATCGGCCGCCTCAACCGTCTGTTCCACATGGCCCTGTACAGCAAGGCGCCCAATCAGCGCCTGCTGCGCCTGGTGGAGGACGGCCTCAACGAGGAAGAACGTTTCCTGCGTTTCAACCTGGAAGCCATGGGCCTGGGCAAGCTGTCTCAGGACGACCACCGCGCCATGCTTCACGCCGTGATCGAGCGAGACATCCCGCGTTCACTCGAACTGCTGGAGCAGCACCTCAACCGTGGCGTTGAGGTCATCACCCGCTACCTGGCGACCCCCGCCGCGCAGAAGCGCCATACCGCACGCTGATATCTCGCCCACCGAATAATCCCCTTACAAATCTTCGCGACCGCTCTGCTGCCAGCTCTGGCAGCGGATCGGCGCGTGCGCGGCTGCCCGCCGCGCCCGGACCAGCGCTTTGTCGCTCTATGCCAATGACCAATCGGTAATAGCCGTGACGGCAATTTACCCGCACTCTTCCAGCGCCAACCCTATAGAACGGGGACACGCCGCCCTGACGGCACAGTCTCCGCAACAGGAACCTACGGAAGGAGCCTTGTCACGGGAAACAGGAAGTCATGGCGCCGGTCCCGGCCAACTTTCGCCCCCATCAATTCAATCAATCTCCTTAGTTAAAAGTTGCTTCGAGTGAGGCATTCACTCTTTTTATCAATTTTGGCCCCAATTAGCCGAAAGGAGCAATTTCGCCCAAATAAAACTTGCTCTGAAAGTTTTATCGGCAACTTTCATACTTGAAAAACAACCAACTTAAAATAATTGAAAATAAACTTGTTAATTGCTTTTGCCCTGTATTAGCTTTCTCTCGCCAGGTTTGAACTTTGTCGTTCACCGCGGCATACCTCACGTACCAAACGCAGCAACCGTGGCCCCGCAACGGCGTCAGAGCGCGATCTTGGAAGTGCTTGGATAACTTTCTATCCAACTTTCTCCATCGCTTACAGCAACTGAAAATAACTGTGCACCTCATATCACTGATAAAGGACATCATGATGCCCACTAAGCAGCAACTCGCCCTGAAGAAAGCCGAACTGAGTATTCACCCGATCTTCTCCGAGATTACTTCGTTATCGGTACTACGCCGTTTCATGGAAACCCATGTATTTGCCGTATGGGACTTCATGTCGCTGACCAAGCGCCTGCAACAGGAACTGACTTGCACACGCTTGCCCTGGCTGCCGCCGCGCGATCCTCACGCGGCGCGGTTGATCAACGAGATTGTGCTGGGGGAGGAATCGGACGATCGCCTCGATGCCGGCCATTACAGCCACTTCGAGTTGTACCTGGATGCGATGCGCGAAATCGGCGCGAGCACCACAGCAGTGGAACGCTTCGTCGCGTTGCAGCAGGAAGGCGTGAGTTATGACGTTGCGTTGCAAAGCGTCGATGTCGAGCCGGCGGCGGCGCAGTTTGTCCGCGATACCTTGCAGATTGCCCTGCAAGCGCCGGGACACAGCGTCGCCGCCGCATTCCTGCATGGTCGCGAGAGCGTTATCCCGACCATGTTCCAGCGCATCCTCGATGACTGGGGCATCGGCATCGAACAGGCGCCGACTTTCCGGTATTACCTGCAACGGCACATCGAAGTCGATTCCGAAGACCACGGCCCCGCCGCCGAGCAGTTGCTGGAACGTCTGGTCGATGGCGATCCGCAGCGCGCAGCTGAAGTCTATGCCAGCGCCATCGCCGCCGTGGAAAGCCGCATCGCCCTGTGGGACGGGCTGCGCCTGAGCATGGGCGCAGAAGTTGTCGAGGTGGCCCAATGAACGCCGCCGACTATCAATCCTTCGCCGAGGCCTGGGAAACCCGCGCGACTATTCGTACCCGTCCGCGACGGGTGCTCGAAGACGATCAGCGCCTGATCTACCCGCTTAGCCGCCAGCCGCTGGTGCTCAGCGAAACCTTCCTGCGTGAATGCCCGCAACAGCGTGATTTCGCGCTGGTGCAGACGTTGTACAAATTCATCAATGACGTAGTGATTTTCGAAACCGAAATCGTCGACAAGACCGCCCGCAGCATTGCCAAGAATCGCTTCGCCGTGGCGTTCCCGTTCGCCTGTCGTTACGACGCGATGACCGTGGTGGTCGATGAGGATTACCACGCGCTGGTAGCCATGGATTTCATGCAGCAAACGGTGGCGCTGACCGGTATCGAACCGATTCAGTTGCCCGACGAAATCGAACTGAGCCGGGCGATTCCCGCCGCTGTGGCACTGGCGCCGGAGCACCTGCGCAGCGCGGTGGAATTGATTTGCGTGGCGATCGCCGAAAACACCGTGACCGGCGACGTCGCCGCGTTCGCCCGCGACGATTCGGTCAAGCCGTCGATCAAGGGCCTGATGGCCGACCATTTGCTCGACGAGGGTCGCCATTCCAGTTTCTGGGCGCGGATGGTGCGCATCTATTGGCACACCGCCAGCGACGCGGACCGCGAAACCATCGCGCAGATTCTGCCGGTATTCATCGGCCATTACCTGACCAATGACATCCAGAAGTCCTTCGACCTGCGCCTGATCGATGCACTGCCGGTCAGCGAAATCACCCGGCGTTCACTGCGCGAGGAAATCGCTGGATTGGCCTTCCCGATCAACCGCCACCACCCGTTGGTGGGCAACATCGTCAAGTTTTTCCACAACAGCTCGCTGCTCGACACACCGTGTGTGCCGCACGCCCTGCGCGACTATCTGGTTTGAGGAGGCCGACATGAAACGTCTCGACATTTTGCTCACCGGCGCCAGCCAGGCCATGACCGATCTGGCCCGGGAACTCGAACAGCATGGCCATGCAGTGACGCGCAGCGGCGCGACACCCGCGGCGGTGGATCTGATCATCGACGATGGCTTTATCGGCGCCGGCGACTTCTGCGCGATCCCGCATCTGCACCTGCGCCTGGGTGTCGCTGCACAAGTTGACGGCGGCCTGCCGACCCTCGACTTGCTGTGCTTCCTCGGCTCGTCGCTGATCAGCCGTGTGCCGATCGGCGATGAGCCGTCCGGCAATGGTCAGTCCTTACGCCAGCGAGCGCTCGTCCATGTGGTCGACGAAGTGGCGTTGCTGGTCAGCCGTTTTTCCCGCGATGCCGATTATTTTCGCCATGCCCCTGCGCTGAGCGCGCCGGATTTCGAACGGCTGGAAGACCTGCTGTTTCTCGACAAACTGGCGTACGTCCACCGCCTCAACAATACGGCGAACCCTGCACTGCTGCAGCAAGCGCAGACCCCGCTGATCGAGCGTCTGCAACAGAGCCTGATCGAGCATGCCGAACGGCCGGCGCTATACCTCGGCGGACAGACCATCAGCTATCGCCAGTTGCACGCCCACAGCCGCGCGATTCAACAGCGACTGCTGCCGTTGCTCGAGCAACATCCGCAGCCGTGGGTGGTCGGAGTCTGCCAAGGCAAGAACCCGGCGTTGTTCGCTTCGATCCTGGCGATTCTCGGCAGCGGCGCGGTGTACTTGCCGCTGGAGCCGAGTCATCCGCTGCAGCGCCAGCAATACATCCTGGAAAACGCCGGCGCTGTGTTGTTGCTCCACGATGGGCGGCAGGCGCTCAGCGAATCGATAACGGGGCTGGATGTCAGTGGCATCGAGGCGACCGACGCCGATCTCGATCGGCCGCTGATGCTGCACCCGCCCGAGCTCGATGCGCCGTGCATGGCGCTCTACACCTCGGGCACCACCGGGCATCCGAAAGGCGTGCTGCTCAGCCAGGCCAATCTCGCTCACTTCACTGCGTGGTACGCCGACCATGTGCGATTGCGCGCCGAGAGTCGGGTATTGCAGTTCTCGTCGCTGAGCTTTGATTCGTCGCTAATCGACATCTTTCCGAGCCTGCTCGTCGGCGCGGAGCTGGTGGTGCCGGACGACACCCAGCGTCGCGATCCTTTGCAACTGGTTGCGCTGATTCGCCGTCGGCAACTGACCCACGCCTTCCTGCCGCCGGCGCTGTTGAGCATCCTGCCGCTGCAACCACTCGAAGGCCTGCAGGTGATGACCGGCGGCGATGTCTGCGAGCCGTTCGTCATTGAACAACTGACCCGGCAAGGTACCCTGCACAACCTGTACGGCCCGACCGAAGCCACCGTGCTGATCACCGCGCGCCAGCTGAAACCGGGCGACAGCAACCGCACGCTGGGAGCGCCGATCGCCAACAGTCAGGTGCTGATTCTCGACGACGATCTGCAACCGGTGCCCAATCAAACCGTCGGTGAACTGTTCATTGTCGGCCCGGGTGTCTGCCTCGGTTACCTGAACAACCCGCAGCAGACCGCCGAGCGCTATCTGACCCTGTCACTGCCCGGCGGCGAGACCTTGCGCGCCTACCGCAGCGGCGACATGGCCAAGTGGGGCGAGCACGGTATCGAGCTGTGCGGGCGGCGCGACAATCAGGTGAAAATCCGCGGCTTTCGCGTCGAGCCGGAAGAGATCGAACGCTGCCTGCGCGAGAGTCGCTTGTATCGGCAGATTGCCGTGGTCATCGACAGTCAACGGCGCATTCTGGCGTTCCTCGCCCAGCCTCAGACCGAGACTGCCCGGGACGAACTGAAAGCCCATGCCCGGCAGTTTCTGCCGGACTACATGCAACCCGTGGCATGGACCGAACTGCCGCAGATGCCCTTCGCCAGCAACGGTAAGGTCGATCGCAGGGCGCTGTTGGGATTGCCGGTGAGCGTTCAGGACAGCGCTGCGAAATGCCTGCCGGCGAACGCCGACGAAGCGCTGTTGCTGGAGATCTGGGCCGAGTTGCTGGAACTGCCGACCAGCGACATTTCCACCGACGAAAGCTTCTTCAATCTCGGCGGCCACTCGATTCTGCTGTCGCGGATGTTGCTGCGCTTGCGCGAGGAATTCGGCCGAAGCATTTCGATCAATCGCTTCATCGAACTGCCGACGATCAGCAAACTGGCGACGCTGGTGCGCGGCACCGACGACAGCGCGGTACTCAGCGCTCAGGCCATGGCCGACGCCGAGCGCACGCTGGATATCGAACCGCTGCCGATCAGCCGCATGGGCGATGTGCACAAGGTCATCGTCACCGGCGCCAACAGTTTTGTCGGTGTGCACATCGTCGAAGCGCTGCTCGGTTGGGGCGCCAGCGAGGTCGCCTGTCTGGTGCGCGACGGCGCCGGGCAAACGGCAGCACAACGCTTCGCTCAGGCCCTGCGCGAAAACCGTCTGGAGCATCTCGATCTGAGCCGCGTGCGGGTTTATGCAGCGGATATGAGTCGCCCGCAGCTGGGCCTGGGCGATGACGATTATCAGCGCCTGGACCGCGAGTTCGGCGCGCTGGTGCACAACGCCGCCAACGTCAACCACGTACTCGATTACGAGTCGCTGGCAGCGGACAACGTCGAGCCGATCTTTGCCTTGCTGAAGCTGTGCGAAGGGCGGAGCAAAAAGGTCTTCAATTTCGTCTCGACCCTGTCGGCCTCCAGCACCGTGGATGACGCCGGTCGAGTGCTCGAGTTGCCCGCCGCCGCGACGCCACCGATCTACATTCGCAACGGCTACAACCTGTCGAAGTGGGTCGGCGAACGCATCCTTGAACGAGCGCGCGAGCGCGGTGTGCGGGTCAATCTGTATCGTCCGGGCAATATCAGTTTCAACAGCCTGAGCGGCGTTTGTCAGCCGCACAAAAACCGCTTGATGCTGATGCTCAAAGGCTCGATCCAGCTCGGTCAGGTGCCGGCCTTTGCGCTGAATTTCGACCTGATGCCGGTGGACTTTCTCGCCCGCTTCATCGCCTTCCATGCCAGCCGTTATTCAGCGGAGCGCGCAGTGTTCAATCTGCACAACCCCGAGCCGCTGAGCTGGGATGCCTACGTCGCTTCGTTCCGCGAAACCGGCAGCGAGTTCTCGCTGGTCAGCGTTACCGATTGGCAGCAGCAACTGAACCGGGTCGACGCCGACAACGCGCTGTTCGGCGTGCTCGGTTTCTACCTCAACGGTTTCGAAGAAGACATCGGCGATATCTCGCTGATCGGCCACGCCAACGCCGAGGCCGGCGTGCAGCAGATGGGCGCGCACTACCCGCAGAAATCCCCGGCGCTGTTGCGTCGCGGCTGCGACTACCTGAAAGAAATCAACTTTCTCTGACTCATCAACAAGGAGCAGCACCATGAGCAATCTGCAACCCGACACCCTGATCAAAAACCCGCAAGGCTGTCACGTTGTGTCGTCGGTGGAAGTGCCGGCGGACGCGGCAAAAGTCTGGGCCGTAGTGGGCGATTTCGCCGGCTTCGATCGATTCATTCCGGCGCTGTCGCACACCGAAATGACCGGCGAAGGCGTGTCTTCGCTGCGCAAGAAAATCTTCAAGGACGGCAACATCGTGGTCGAACAACTCAACGCCCGCGATGAACAGGCACGGCGCATGACCTGGACGACGATTTACAACACTCTGGGGGTGGCGAATCTGTGGGCGGCGATGCAGGTGGAATCGCTGAGCGAAGGGAAGTCGCGAGCGACCTGGACGATCATCGCCGAGCCGGCTGCGGGTGGGGATGAAGCATTGCCGGGATTCAAGGATTTCGTGCAGGGGTTTGCCGATGATGCGATGGGCAATGTCTTGAAGCTGTTTGTTTAAGGCTTCGGATTTGCGGTGGATGTCACACCGCTTTCGCGAGCAGGCTCGCTCTCACATTTCGATTGCATTCCTTCTATAGGAATGCGGTCACCCTGTGGGAGCGAGCCTGCTCGCGAAGAACGATAACGCGGTCAGATCTTGAAGCTGTCGACCAACTGCTTCAACCGGTTCGCCTGTTGCGACAACGCATCACAATCCTTCAACGTTTCGTTGAGGTTGGCCACGCTCTGCTGATTCAACAGGTTGATCTGGTTGACGTCGACGTTGAGGGTTTCCACCACCGCAGTCTGCTCTTCGGTTGCAGCTGCCACCGACTGGTTCATGCCGTCGATTTCGCCGATGCGCTGGGTCACGCTGACCAGGCGCAAACCGGCCTGATTCGCCACTTCCACGCTCTGCTCGCTGGACGCCTGACTGGCGTTCATCGTGCTAACCGCTTCACGCGACCCCACCTGCAGCGAGGTGATCATCTTGTGGATCTCTTCTGCCGACTCCTGGGTGCGATGCGCAAGGTTGCGCACCTCATCAGCGACCACGGCAAAACCGCGTCCGGCTTCACCGGCACGCGCGGCTTCGATGGCCGCGTTGAGCGCCAGCAGGTTGGTCTGCTGCGAGATGCCTTTGATCACATCGAGAATGTGGCCGATGTTGTCGGTGCTGGCGTTCAAGGTCTCGATCTGCGTGCACGACAGGCTGATCTTCTGCGACAACTCGGTCATCGCCTGAATCGTCTGCTCAACCACCTGACGCCCGTCATCGGCTTGCTCGGAAGCACCGCTGGCGTGCTGCGACGCATCCGCCGCGTTGCGGGCGATTTCCTGAGTGGCCGCGCCCAATTCGTTGATCGCGGCAGCGACGCTGTTGGTGCGTGCACTTTGCTCGTCGGAACCGATGATCGACGCGTTGGACGATGCCATCACCCGTTGCGACAGATCATGGACATGGCGGGTGGCGGAAGACACTTCGGAAATCGACGCGTGAATCCGTTCAACGAACTGGTTGAAAGCGCTACCCAACTCACCGAATTCGTCTTTGCTTTCAACCACCAGACGCCGGGTCAGATCGCCCTCGCCTTGAGCGATATCTTTCATCGCACGGCCCATGGTGATCAGCGGACGCATCAACACGTTGATCAACAGGCTCAGCAGCAACGCAATCGCCGCGACTGCGACAAACATGGCGATCAGCGCCGAGGTGCGGAATTGGCTGAGTGCGGCGTAGGCCTTGTCGCGATCGATCGACAGACCGATGTACCACTGCGCATTCGGCAGATCGCTGACCGGGGTGAACGACAGAATGCGTTCCTGGCCGTTGAGCACAACGTTCTGGTTGCCCTTCTCGATGCGCACGTTGGTGTTCGGGTAGATGTCCTTGAGGTTTTTCATCACCTGATCTTTGTCCGGGCTGACGATCACCTGGCCGTCACCGCTGACCAGAAACGCATGGCCGAGGCCACCGAAATCCACCGAATTGATGATCTTCACCAGCGTTTCCAGACTCAGGTCACCGCCGACCACACCGAGCAGTTCGCCGTCCTTCTTCACCGGCATGGCGATGGTCACCACCAGGCCACCGACTGCCGCCATGTAGGGCGGCGTCAGCATGGTTTTGTCAGCGACCACTGCCTGCTTGTACCAGGGGCGCTGACGCGGATCGTAACCGTCCGGCATCTTCGCATCGGGACGTTGGGTGAAGACACCGTTGGCCTGCCCGACATAGGTGAACTGGAAGTTCGACGTGAAGGCTGGTTGATCGACCAGTCCGGGGAAGTCGGCATTCTTGCCTTGATGAGCCACGTTCTGCGCGAGGTTTTCCAGCACCAGAATGCGCCCGCTCATCCAGTTCTGCACGCTGCTGGCGGTCAGGTCACCGGCCTGCTGCACGGAGGACTGCAGATTCTGGCGAATGGTGTTTCGCTGCAAGTAATCGTTGTAGAGCGTGAACAAGGCGAACGCCAGGACGACGACGCCCGACGCGGCCAGGAGGATTTTATGGCTGAACTTGAGATTCATTTCAGAGGACTTCTTATGCCAAAAGTGGGTATGCGTTCCGGATGCAACATTCCATGTACAGCGCAGGCAGCATTCTTCTGGCCGCTCTACTTTGGTGCACGCATTTCTCACCAGTCTGTCGGCCAGTCGGCGATAAATCTTAGGGTCGAGTAGGAAATGGATGAGATTCGTGACTGATTCCCGCCGAACGGCGTGCCAGAGCGGCTGAGGTGAAATTTTTCTCACTGTCCTCAGGACGACAGTTGCAAAATCGGTAACCCTTGATGACAATGCGACTAATTATCATTTGTGACGTTCGGGCTGGCGTGGTCATGTCTTCACCTGAGTTGGTCGTACAGGCGCTTTACGGTAGTCATCACGGCTGGCTGAACGCTTGGCTGCGCGCGCGTCTGGGCAATGCGGCGGATGCCGCCGATCTGGCTCAGGACACTTTCCTGCGTCTGCTCCAGCGCACCGAGCGCCTCGAATTGAAAGCGCCCCGAGCCTTTTTGCGGACCATTGCCCGCGGTCTGGTGATCGACCATTGGCGCCGCGAGGAAATCGAGCGCGCTTATCTGGAAACCATTGCTCATCTGCCTGAAGGCGAAGCACCCGACACGGAATCCCGAGCATTGGTGCTTGAACTGCTGGAGAGCATTGCGCGCATGCTTGAAGGACTGAAGCCGAAAGTGCGTCAGGCGTTTCTGCTGGCGCAGTGTGAAGGTCTAACCCACAAACAGATCGCCGAGCAGCTGGGCGTGTCGGTTCGCTCGGTGGAACGCTACGTCGCCGATGCGTTGTTTCACTGCTATGTGTTGCGGTACGAACGCTGATGCCTGTGGATAACCTCTCACTCGGTCGCCGCGTTGAACCTCGACAACAGGTGGTTAAACAAGCGATTCACTGGCTGCTGCGGCTGCGCGACAACCACGGCAATTCCCGCCTGACTCGCCAATGCGAGCAGTGGCGCGCCGAGCACCACGAGCACGAAATCGCCTGGCAACGGGTGCAGTCACTGCACGCCGAATTGAGTTCCAGCCTGCGTGCCGTGCCCGGCGCGCAGGTCGCGTTCAACACCCTGGAAAACAGTGCGCAGGAGCTGGGCCGACGCCAGGCTTTGAAGTTGCTGTCCGGTGCGCTGTTGATCGGATCTGCCGCGTGGCTGGCCAAGGACAGCGCCGCCTGGCAGCAATGGAGCGCCGACTACGCGACGGCGACCGGCGAACGGCGCGGCTTCCAGTTGCCCGACGGCACGCGGATCGAGCTCAACACCGCCAGCGCCGTAGATCTGGATTACACCGCCCGGCAGCGCCTGATCAAACTGACCCGCGGCGAAATCATTATTACCTGCGGCGGCTCTGACGAAGGCGCGGCGACGGATCGACCGCTGCGCGTACAGAATCGCCACGGGAGTTATGAGCCGTTCGCTGCGCGTTTCATTTTGCGTCAGGAAGATCAGTGCACGCGGCTCAGCGTTACCCGTGGCCGAGTGGTGGTTCGCGCTGGCGGTGATTCGCTCGAAGCCCTCGCCGGGCAGAGCTTTCTGGTCGATCAAGGCGGTTTGCGCGCGGCACCGACGCTGGATATGGATGCGGGCGCCTGGCTCGATGGCTTGATTGTCACGCGCAATATGCGGCTGGGCGACTTTATTGCTGAAGTCGCCCGTTACCGCCCGGGGTTTCTGAGTTGCGCGGCGGATATTGCCGAGCTGCGCTTGTCCGGTGTGTTCCGTCTGGAGGACACCGACAGGCTGCTGGCAGTCCTGCCGCAGACGCTGCCGGTGCAACTGCGCTACCGCACCCGTTGGTGGGTGACCCTCGAGCGCGCGGTGTGAAATTTTTTTGGCGGGTTTTTCCAGGCAGTCCGGCTTAGTCAGTAAGCACTTCAACTCAGCCCTCGCGACTGCCTACGGAAATCCATGATGACTGTCCGCGCTACTTGTAAGAACCCTCTGAATTTCACTGCAGAATCGACACTGCTGCGCCATGCGGTGCGGGCAGCCCTGCTGTCCACCGCGCTGGGCATCAGCGT
This sequence comes from Pseudomonas sp. NDM, assembly GCF_003105095.1. Taxonomy (NCBI): domain Bacteria; kingdom Pseudomonadati; phylum Pseudomonadota; class Gammaproteobacteria; order Pseudomonadales; family Pseudomonadaceae; genus Pseudomonas; species Pseudomonas sp. NDM. The sequence goes on from NZ_QETJ01000080.1 coordinate 18,922, forward strand.
ATTACCAAGCCTGAGTCTGGCCGCCAACCCTGCCGGCACCGAGGTCAGCCACCGCTACAACATTGCTGCCGGGCCACTGGGCGAGGCGTTGAATCAATTTGCCCGGCAGGCCGGCATCACCTTGTCGATGACGCCACAACAGACCCAAGGTCAGCAATCCCCGGGCGTGCAGGGTGAATATTCGACCGATCAGGCCTTGAGCCATTTGCTCGGCGGCTCGGGACTGGAAGCCGTCAGTCAGGACGGCAGCAGCTACATCCTGCGCCCGCTCGCCGAAAGCGAAGCACTGGCCTTGCCGACTACCGACATCAAAGGTTTTGCCCTCGGCAACGCACTGGGCAGCATGGCCGGCTACAACGCCACGCACAGCCAGATCGCCACCAAGACCAGTACCGCATTGCTGGAAACCTCGCAAAGCGTGTCCGTGGTCACGCGCGAGCAAATGGATGACCAGGGCTCGCAAACCGTCTCGCAAGCGATGCGCTACACCCCGGGCGTGCTGACCAACCCGTACGGCGCCACGCATCGGTATGACTACGTGGCGATGCGCGGTTTCAACGACGGCTCGGTGGACAACATCTACCTCGACGGCCTCAAGTCGATGGGCGACAGCGGCACCTACAGCACCATGCAGGTCGATCCGTATTTCCTCGAACGCGTGGATATTCTCAAAGGCCCGTCGTCCGTGCTGTACGGCCGCAGCTCACCCGGCGGTCTGGTCGCACTCACCAGCAAAAAACCGTTGTACGAGGCGTACCACCAGGTGCAGGCCACCGTTGGGACACAAGGCCAGCGTGGGGTTGGTTTTGACTTCAGTGGCCCGGTCGATGACGACAAGCGCATTGCTTATCGTCTGACCGGATTGAGCGATCAGTCCGACACGCAATTCGACCACAACAAGGAAAAACGCTTCGCTCTCGCCCCGACGTTGAGCATCGATTTCACTGAAGATACCTCGCTGACCCTGCAGGCCTATCTACAGCATGATCCGGACGGCGGCTACCACGGCGGCGTTCCGGCGGACGGCACGATCCATCAGCGAAATGGCGGCCGTATCTCGCCGCGCTTCTTCGAGGGCGAGCCGGGGATCGATGGTTATTCCCGTGACCAGCAGTCGTTCGGCTACCAGTTCGAACACCGATTCAACGACGTCTTCACCGCCCGGCAGAACTTCCGCTATCTCGACTCCAAAGTGAATATGGATCAGGTCTACGCCTATGGCTGGACCACCCCGACCAGCAACGAACTGAACCGCTATTACACCGGCGGTGATGAGCGCCTGCATGCGTTCATCGTCGACAACATGCTGCAGGCGGAATTCTTTACCGGCGCGACCAAGCATACGGTGCTGATGGGCGCGGATTATCAGCGGCGTAAAACCGTGGTCGACTGGACCAGCGGTGGACTGGCACCGATCAATGCGTTCAATCCGGTGTACGGCAACTCGGCGATCGAGATGTACGGCGAGACCAGCTATCTGCGTCGCCTCGAACAGACCGGTGTGTATCTGCAAGACCTGATCGAGATGGACAAATGGCGCTTCTCGCTGGGTCTGCGTCAGGACTGGGTGGAGACCTCCGATGAAAACCGCATTGCTGAAGCGGGACGTCCTGTTGGTACAGAGATCAATGATCGACGCACGAAACTCACTGGCCGCGCCGGCGCGTTATACCTGTTCGATAACGGTCTGGCGCCCTACATCAGCTACTCCGAGTCGTTCAATCCGAACTCCTATGCCGACAGCGCCGGCAACCCACTGGCCCCCACCGATGGCACGCAGTGGGAAGTCGGATTGAAGTATCAGCCACCGGGCACCGACAACTTGTTCACCGCCTCGCTGTTCCGCATCGATCAGGAAAACCTCGCGACCAAACTGCCCCAGGAGAACTTCTATCGCGCGGTCGGCGCTGTGCGCTCGCAAGGTCTGGAGCTCGAGGCGCACATGCAACTGACCGACAACTTCAAGGTGCTCGGCAGTTACACCTTCACTGACATCGAGTATTCCAAATCGATGATCAGCACATTGAGTACACCGACCGACGTAATCGAGAACAAGGGCAACTCACCCACTCAAGCGCCGCGACACATGGCCTCGCTGTGGGCTGACTACAAGTTCGACAGTGCCGCACTTGATGGTCTGCGCCTGGGTGGCGGTGTGCGCTACGTCGGCTACAGCTGGGCCGATGCCGAGAACACCATGAAGGTGCCGTCTTACACGCTGTTCGATGCCTCGATTGGTTATGACCTGGGCAAGATTGGTTTGAAGGGTGTTGATGTTCGGCTCAATGCGAACAACCTGACCAACGAATCCTATGTCGCGTCCTGCGCCAGTCTGAACTTCTGCTACATGGGCGAAGAACGCAACGTAGCGGCGACCGTCAGCTATCAGTTCTAAAGCATTGTCCTGCGTATAAAAAAGCCAGCCCCTGATTTCAGGGGCTGGCTTTGTCGTTTTTTCGGGGTGTCTTGCATGCGTGCGTTTCTGGTTTTGTTGCATCGTTACATTGGATTGGCTACAGCGGTGTTTCTATTGTTGGCCGGGCTGACCGGCAGCGTGCTGGCGTTCAATCACGAACTGGATGAATGGCTGAATCCGCAGTTCTTTGAGGCGACGTCAGTCGGTGAGCGCTCGTCGCCAGGCGCGTTGGTGGATGCGGTGCAGACTGCACATCCGAAACTGCAAGTCTGGTACATGGAGTATCCCCATGAGGCGGGGCATACGGCGCTGCTGGCGGCAGTTCCACGCAACGATCCTGCGACGGGCCAGCCGTTTGATGAACGCAATCAAGTGTTCTATCTGGACCCGGTCAGCGCGGAGCAAAAAGGCGCGCGCTATTGGGGTGAATGCTGTTTTCAGCGGGAGAACCTGATCCCGTTCATTCTGGAGTTTCACTACAACCTGACATTGCCGGGTAACTGGGGATTGCTGTTGATGGGCCTGGTGGCCATCGCGTGGGTGATCGACTGTTTTGTCGCATTGTGGCTGACCTTCCCGCGTGGCAAGCCATTCTGGAAGAAATGGGCTACTGCGTGGAAGGTGAAAAGCGGGCATGCCTACCGCTTGAACTTCGACCTGCACCGCGCCGGAGGATTATGGCTATGGCTGCTGCTGTTGCCGATCGCCGTCAGCAGCGTCGCGATGAACTTGCCTAGTCAGGTGTTCAAGCCTGCTGTTTCGCTATTTTCGCCGATAGAGCCGAGCGTTTATGAAGCCAGAGGGCAAATGCCAGTCGATGAACTGGGGACGACACAGTTGAGCTATCAACAGGTGTACGAAAGGGCATTGCAGGAGGGGAAGCGATTAGGACTGACGGCGGCAATCGGCGAGTTGTATTACAGCTTTGAGTACAACTTCTACGGCGCCGGATTTGGGCAGCACGATACGGACGCACACGGTAAATCCTGGTTGTTCTTTCACGGTACCGATGGCCGATTATTAGGACAGGAAATAGCAGGACAGGGCACGCTTGGGGAGCAGTTCTTCCGACTCCAGTTGCCGATACATGGGGGACGGATCATCGGGGTGACAGGGCAGATAATGATCGCAGTATTGGGTGTGTTGATTGCGGGGTTGTCAGGGACGGGGGTTTATATCTGGTGGCGCAAGTGGCAGGCAAGACGCAGCAGCAAGGCCCGTAAAACAGCCTGATCTTTGTACACGCTTAAATGACAAAACCCCTGTCTGCGTTAGCAGACAGGGGTTTCGGAATTCAATCTTGACGATGACCTACTCTCACATGGGGAAACCCCACACTACCATCGGCGATACATCGTTTCACTGCTGAGTTCGGGATGGGATCAGGTGGTTCCAATGTTCTATGGTCGTCAAGAAATTCTTTATCTGGCCCGTCAACACGGTAACAAGCCAGCAAAAACAGGAACTTCTACTAAAACAAAACCCCAACTGCTTTCGCAATTGGGGTTTCGGAATTTAATCTTGACGATGACCTACTCTCACATGGGGAAACCCCACACTACCATCGGCGATGCATCGTTTCACTGCTGAGTTCG
>NZ_QETJ01000081.1:0-22418 GCF_003105095.1 Pseudomonas sp. NDM
GGAATATCAGCTACAAATGATTTGACTGACCCGACGCCATCGCGAGCAGGCTCACTCCTACAAAAAGCAACTTCACCAAACGATCAGGCGTTTTGTGCCTGAAGAAAAATCGAAAACAGCTCTGACCGGGATTTGATCCCCGGTTTGCTGTACATGTGTTTCTTATGGACTTTCACGGTTTCCACGAAGATTTCCAGCTTACGGGCGATTTCTTTGCTGGAGCAACCGCTGAGCATCAAACGCCCGACATCCAGTTCCCGGAAACCGCCCGCGCCCTGGCAATTCCTTGTGCTCATCGCCTTCGTTGCGCTGTGCGTGCACTACATTGGGGGTGATGCGAATACGCCGCTGTGGTTTGGTTGATGGTCAGCCTCGGTCATCTGGCGGTCTGGCTGGGGCTGAGCTGGCTGGCGATCGGCGTGGTCTGTCTCGTCGTGCTCACCGGCGGTTTCCGTCGTCAGCCACCGGAACTGGACTTCCAGGAAGCGACCTGAGTCTTGCGCTTGGCTTACCGCTGACGGGCATGGGATCCTTGGCGCCTTTGCACCAAGGGATTCCTTCATGTCGACCATTCATATCGCCGCTGCCCTGTTGCTCAACGCTCACGGCCAGACCCTGCTGGTGCGCAAACGCGGTACTACGGCGTTCATGCAGCCGGGCGGCAAGATCGAAGCCCATGAGCTGCCGGTTCACGCTCTCGCGCGGGAGCTGGAAGAAGAACTGGGCCTACAGATCGACCCGGCGCAGGCAATCTATCTGAGCCGGTTTTCCGCCCCCGCCGCCAACGAGCCAGGCTTCATCGTGCACGCGGAAATCTTTCAACTGATCATCGATACTGACGTGTGCCCGGCGGCGGAAATCGAGGAAGTCATCTGGGTCGATCCGGCCACTGATCCGGCGGTCGAACTGGCGCCATTGACACGCGAGCACATCCTGCCGTTTTATCGCCGTTCACTGACTGCACTCGCCTGATCATTCCCGCAAAGGACGTTGCCATGATCCCGCTGCCAGACTTGCTGATCTTTGCCGCTGCCGCTCTGCTGATGGTGCTGACGCCGGGACCGAACATGATCTACCTGATCTCGCGTTCGATCTGTCAGGGCCGCCGCGCCGGCGTGACGTCGCTGCTCGGTGTGGTCGGCGGGTTCTTCGTGCATATGTTCGCGGCGGCGGCCGGCTTGACGGCGGTGTTTCTCGCCGTGCCGATGGCCTATGAAGTGCTGAAATGGGCCGGCGCGCTGTACCTGTTGTGGCTGGCCTGGCAAGCGCTGAAACCCGGCGCACGTTCGCCGTTCGAAGCCCGGCAATTGCCGCCGGACTCGTCGCGCAAACTGATCACCATGGGCTTTCTCACCAGTGCGCTGAACCCGAAAATCGCGGTTTTCTATCTGTCGGTGTTTCCGCAATTCATCAGCCCTGAACATGGCTCCGTTTTCACCCAAAGCATCCTCCTCGGTCTGACCCAGATCAGCGTCAGTTTCAGCGTCAATCTGTTGATCGCGCTCTTCGCTGCAGGCATCGCCTCGTGGTTCGTGCGCAACCCGACCTGGCTGGCGGTGCAGCGCTATTTCATGGGCCTGGTGCTCGGCGGCCTCGCGGTGCGGTTGATGCTGGAACAGCGGCGGACCGCCTGAAGTGTGGATCGAACGGCTGGATGCCAGCCATGCCCTGGCGTACCGCGCGCTGATGCTCGAAGCCTACGACCGGCATCCGCAGGCGTTCACCTCCAGCGTGCGCGAACGCGCGGTGATGCCGTTGAGTTGGTGGGAAGCACGCCTGACCAGCAAGCTCGATGTGGTGTTGGGGGCCTTCGATGCCGGGACATTGGCCGGGATTGTCGGCCTGGCCTTCGAACCGCGCGAGAAGGCGCGACACAAGGCCACGCTGTTCGGCATGTATGTCTCGGCGGATTTTCGTCGGCGGGGCCTGGGCTTTGAGCTGGTCCAGGCGGCTTTGGCCGAAGCGCAACAGCATCCGGCGCTGAAGCTTGTACAGCTCACTGTCACTGCCGGCAACGACGCGGCTTTTCAGTTGTATCAGCGCTGCGGCTTCATTCAGTACGGGCTTGAACCACTGGCGGTGCGCGTCGGCGAAGACTATTTCGACAAGATCCACATGTGGCGTGAAGTCTGACCCACCACGCCAATCCATGTGGGAGCGAGCCTGCTCGCGAAGGCGTCCGTCCAGCCGACATCATCGCTGAATCATCCACCGCTTTCGCGAGCAGGCTCGCTCCCACAGGGGATCTCTTGATTTAGTTTTCAACGTACGGCGCTGACGCCATCCAGGGTCGAGAACGAGGTGTCCTTGGCGGTCAGCAGGAAATCGCGCATGTACGGCGCATCGAGCATGTCGGTGCGGATCGCTGCATACAGCGTCGCGAACAGACCTTTCTCCCCCAACCGCTTGCCCTTCACATACCCGCGTGAGCTGTATTCATGCAGCGCCCAGTGCGGCATCCCGCAGACGCCCCGGCCGCTGGCAACCAGCTGCATCATCATCACGGTCAGCTCGGAAGTACGCACCTGCGCCGGTTCAATGTCGGCCGGTTCGAGGAAACGGGTGAAGATATCCAGACGATCGCGTTCCACCGGGTAGGTGATCAGCGTTTCAGTCAGCAGGTCTTCAGGAACGATATACGGCTTGCTCGCCAACGCGTGCTGATTGGCTACGGCGAGCATGGCCTCGTAAGTGAACAGCGGCACGTAAGTGATGCCGGCGAGCTCCAGCGGATCGGACGTCACCACCAGATCCAGATCGCCTCGGGCGAGTGCCGGCAATGGTGCAAAAGCGAAACCTGAAGCCAGGTCCAGCTCGACTTCCGGCCAGGCATCGCGGAACTGGTCGATGGTCGGCATCAGCCACTGGAAGCAGCTATGGCATTCGATAGCCATGTGCAGACGTCCGGCAGTGCCACCGGCCAGACGACCGATATCGCGCTCGGCGGCGCGCAGCAGCGGCAGGGTGGCGTCGGCCAGCTGCAGCAGGCGCAGACCGGCGCTGGTGAAACGCACCGGTTTGGTCTTGCGCACGAACAATGGCATGCCCATGCGTTCTTCCAGTTCTTTGAATTGATGCGACAGGGCTGACTGTGTCAGATGCAGGCGGTCAGCGGCGTCGACCAGACTGTCGGCTTCACGCAGGGCATGCAGGGTTTTCAAGTGACGGATTTCAAGCACCGGCGGGGCTCCATGAACAAAACTTGTGATCAGCGAGGATTGGTTGAGTTTGTCTCATGGTCAGTCTGTTGTCGACTCCGCTGCTTTCGGGGCTGGGCGATTCGACCTTGCTCACAGCGTGGCAGGCTGTGAGCAAGACCGGGCGCTTTAGTCAGATCCGCTCGAAATGCCCGAGCACAACCGACTGTCTGCCGATTTTCGAATAGGGCAGCGTCGGATCATCGGCATGGGTCTGGAAGCGATGCTGCGGCAATTTCAAATGCGCGGTTTCGAAGCGGTTGAACACCGGCGTCGCGTTGCGGTAGTGAAAGTGCGCGTACCACAGCAACTGCGGGGGTTGGCTCGTCAGGTTCCAGATCTCGTACTCCTGCATATAGTCCGGGTGACCGGCATGCCTGCCGAGCAATCTGATCGGTTGCGTTCTGCGGATTTCCACCGCGCCCTGACCGATCAGGTCGTCAAGCATGCCGTCGGTGGGCTTCTGGATGGTCAGAGTGCGTTCGGTGCGCAGGGCGCGCCCGGCAACGATCAGTTCGGCGGCTTGATCACGCAGGCGCTGGATGAGCGGATGGTGCGCGGATCGGGCGGCGATACGGTCGGCACGGGTGTTCAGCTCACCGGCCTGGGTGTCCATCATGTGTTGCAAATCGATCGGCTGCATGCCCCGGTCGGCATTGCTCTGCACTACGGCCCGGTAGGCAGGGATTCTGTCCAGACGCTGCCGGGCATCACTGACCAGACCGGCGAGGCTTACTGAAGGCGTCGCAGGTGGTGGGGCCTGAGCCGGACCGACCTGGCGCGAGCGGCCATCGGCGCCTTGCTCCCAGATCTGCACTTCGCCATCTCTGAGCCGGCGTTCATAAGTCCGACGCTGCGACCGCGTGTCGAATCGTTCCGTGCCATACAGCAGGTTGCCGTCCGCAGTGGTAAAGACGCGCTGGGCAGGCTGTCCGGGCGTTCTCGGCGCCGCTGGTTCGATTACGCCACGGCGGGCACGGCCGGCCATCTGCTCCAGGCCGTCGAGCAGCGGTTCGATGGCGTCCTGATGAAGATGCTCTGGATAGTCCGTCATCCAGATGGTCATTTGCCGTCGGAAGCGCGTGTAGACATCCAGGCATCGCTCAAGCATCTGGCTGCGATGTTGTGCAGTGGCTTGAAGGTTGGGCAGGTCGTACTGGGTGGTCACGGCCTCTCTGGCCTCCTTCCAGAGTTCGTCTGTGCGCTCGCGAAAGTACATCCAGGAAACGTCATTGTCGTAGCTGTAATTCTTGACCAGGTCCAGGCGCATATAGGTTTTGTGAAAGAGCAGGCGGGCATCGCTGTGCTGACGATTGATCAGGTTCACACTGTCGATCCGCCCGACCCTGTCGGAGCGCAAGGTGATGCGCTCATACCACTGATTGAGCTGAAGCCGCAGGTTTTCCAGCTCCTCGAATTTGTTTACGTAGTCGATCTGCAGATCCCGAATCCGGGCACGCAACGCCAGTCGCTGCGAACGTGTGCCCGCCGGCAAAGCGCTGAGCATGCCGCTCAAGCGCCGGACGTCCTCCAGCACCATGACGGTGCCGGCCGAAACCTGGCCGGCGCGCATGGCATATCGCGAGGTCAGGCGAACGGCGAGGGAGCTTTGCACGCGGTTGACGGCCCCTTGTTTATTGCCACTGGTGAGCGGCTTCAACTCCTCCAGCGCCTGATAGCGTTGAACGCACAGGCGGATATCTTCCAGGCATGCCGCTTCGGCGGCCGGCAGCAGGGCGCGCTGGTTGGCGGGGCTGGCGTGCTGGAAAGCCAGGATCGCCTTCTTGTGCGCCTCGACCTTGCTATCGATGAGATTGGCCAGGCGTTCAGTCTCCAGTTCCAGCTGCTGGTGCCGGCGAAACGTGCGCTCTGCCCACCAGCGTGGCAAGCGCTGGCGAATCACCGGTGGCCAGTAAGGGTCCAGCGTATCGGCCAGATGTCCGGCGACGTTGCCGCCGCCCCGCAGGCCACCCGCGCTGGCGATCCCGTAGACGCCGTACCAGGTATCCCACTGGCCGCTTTCATCCAGCGCGATCGGTTGTTTGTAAGACTTGCGCGAATTGCCGAACAGGCGCCAGTTGCGCGAGTCCGTGGCGAGCTCCACCTGGTAGATGCGCCCCTGCCGTTCGATAAAATCCCCGTCCGCATGTCGGTAAATGCCCCGGTAGAGGCCATGACGTGCGGGTTCGATTCCGGCCAGCGACAGCGGTTGTTCGTAGTCGTAATCCTGGAAGCGGGCCAGCACGTGCCGGGCCTGCCGCTGGGTTTTGCCATGCAGAGCCGCAACGTTGCCCAGCAGCGTATGCACCTGGCGCGCACGTGTCAGCGCGCGGGTTGTGCGCGAGAGCGTCGAGGCCACCGCCTCGCCCGGAAGCAGATCCATGAATGCGTCGATCAACGAGAGAAACATCGCCTCGATGGCGGCCAGGCCATCCGCGACCTCGCCGCGCAAAAACGCCGCCACGGCCTGATTGGCTGCATTCCAGGCGTCATACAGCGCCACGACGGTGCCGACGAAGGGCACCATGCCCAGCGCCATTTTTATGTAATTGAACGCGCGTGGCCCCTTCAGTGCGTAGCGCTCGAAAAACAGCTCATCGTTGGAGCGCGAACTGCCGCGATGAGCTTCGAGCAAACGCCCCATGTGCGCGTCGAGCAGGTGCGCGGCCAGAGAAGTCCTCGCCGGCCAGCGCGTGCCGACGTCGATAATCGCATCGAAGTTTTTTTCCACGGCCTGACCGATGCGGCGGGTATGCGCGCGGACATCGCCGTGCAAGGCCTTACCCGCCAGGTATTCGATCCAGCGGTCATTTGCGCACAACGTGAACAGCCCTTTGCGCGCTGACTCGAGACTGTCGTAGCGACGGAAAAATTGCTGATCCGGGCTGTCCGGCAGGTACAGCAGAGTCATGCCGCTGATCTGTTCTTCAATGAAGGTCACGCCGGACAAGGTCACCGGGCCTTCGCGCGGCGTATCCTTGCCGCCGGCTGCAAGCGCGACCGGCAGCAGCACGATGCGCTTGCCCTTGGCGAGCCAGGCGTCTGTGGTGTTGGCGTCGATCGCAATGTTCACCACCTCGGCTTCATCGCGGTTCAGATGTTTTTGTGCACGCGCGTTATCACTCTGAATCTTCAGCAGCAGGCGCCAGGGTTCGATCAGGCTTTCACGCCGATGCTGGCTGACGAACAGCGCTTCACCGGGCGCGCCATGGAAGGCCTCGTGGATCCTGCGCTCATAGGCCTTGGGCAGGTCCAGCTCCGGCAGGACTTTACGCAGATAGCTCAGGTTGATGCCGTTGAGCAGACGGTTGCGATCCCGTTGGCGCGCGGCATTGACGGTCAGGCGCATGAAAATCAGACGCTGCGACAGCGAGTCATTGAGCACTGAGTGAACGTTGTCGATATTCAGTTGAGCGAGGTCTTCGAGTGACATCACGCTGTGCGTAGCGCCGGGCACGATCACGGTTTTACGCCGCGGGCCGGCGGGGCTGGCTTCCACCACCGTTTCGGTTCGGGTGGAATCGGGCAATTCGACCTGCACGGAAAAATAGCCCTCGGTGGCGAAGTCCTTGCGCAGGCGTGCGTACAGGTGTTTGCGGGTGAAGTCGTCGCGCGGTTCCAGTGCCCGGGTCATCAACGCATGGCTTTTGCGCATCGCCTCGATGTAGGCCTTGATGTGCTGTTTGAGCGCGATCCGCTCGTTTTCCTGCAGACGCACCAGCCAGTCCGGCAGATGAGTGGCCAGCACACCGCTGCGCTCCTGCTCTTGCACATGCGCGAACATCAGGCTTCTGGCGGCGCTGACCGGGACTTGCACGGCGGCCGTGCACTCCTGACGGAGAATTTCCAGTGCATCGGCGTGCCCGGTCTGGTCGCGCAACCCGGCGGCCCGTGTTTCGCAATCGGCAATCAGCGCGCTGAGACAATGACGCAGCGGATCAGAGGCAATGGCGTCGAGCTGCAAGGCCGATTCGCTGTCCTGCTCGTCAAGCTTGAACAATTCGAGCGCCAATGCCCGGCGGTCGCGAAAGCGCTGCAGGCCACCGCCGCTGCCCGGGCAGTAAAGCAGCAGGCTCGCCTCGGACCCGCTGTCCGTCAGCGCAGCTTGCCGCGTGAGGACAAATACGCCGTTGAGCGTCTCGCGCTGCTGCGTAGTGACTGCGTCGCGGGTTTCGCTCAGTGACAGGGTCAGGCTGGCCGCGACCCACTCGGCATCGCGTGCGCTGGCCACAGGGTTGTCCAGCACGGCTTTGAGCAGGTCGTGTTCGGCGCTGTCGATCTGCCCGAGGATCGCTTGCAGCTTGGCCTCGGCATGCAAGCCATCCTTGTGAGCCTGATAAATCGCAGTGAATGTCGGGTCGGAGATGGGGGCGTCGTCGAGCAATGAGGTGCAGGCGTTCTCGCAGGCTTGCTCGGCAATTTCCAGTGCTTTCAGTGCGTCCAGGCATTGTTCAAAGCGCGAACCGTCGCGGTCATCGGTCTGCAGCTGTTCGAGCGCATCGCGCTCGCGCTTGAGCGCGGCATGCCTGACGGCCAGCGGAATGCCAGCGGACAGGCTGCCAAACAACGGAGGAGCGTCGCTCGCGAGGGTATCCGGCGCGACGGACGCCTTGGCTGGCGCGGGCGCTGCAACGATGATCGCTGTGCCGCGCTGATGGTCGATGAGATCGACATGCGCCAGCGCTTGCGCACCGTGGTCGCGCAACCCGGGGTTGCCCCGGTTGCTGTTGCGCAACGCGTTGATCTGCGCATGCTGGCGGTCGGCGAACAGATCGCTGGCACCGGTGATCATCGGGTCGGTCGCGGCGCTGTAATCGAAGCGCTGGATCTCGCGCGGCAGGCCGGTGGGAATCTGCACCTGAGCGGCCAGCCACGTCTGCAGATCCGCTCGATTGTCGAATGCCTGGATGCACGCGGGGCGGCAGGGCAGGTAGAGCAGAGCCCGGGCCGTGGCGCGGTCTCCCACGCTGATCACCCAAGCCCCCGGGAGTTTGACTTTGCTGTGGTTGCTCAGCACCAGAGCCGGTTTTTCCAGGTGAACCGGCTGACCTTTGAACGTCACCGGGTAGGAGCCGGCATCAACGATGTGCTGCAGCAGGTCGAGCTGTTCGGTGCTGATGGTTTTACTGGCGTACGCAGCGTCAGCGCACGCTTCGAAATGCGTTCGGTACAGTTCGATAGCACGCGTGCGCCGCGACACCGGCGTGCCAGGCGCACGGGCATCCCAGAACCCGACCCAGCGTGTGGCGTGGGCGGACTGCGGGTCGAGCAGCTTGAGCTTTTCCAGCAGTTGCGACGGGTTCAGTGCGTACAGCGGGTGATCAGGCGGCAGACCGATAACGTGGCAGCGCTGGTCGAGCGAGGTATCTGGCGCCGGATGTTGAACGACAAAAGCGCAGGCGTCGGTAAGGCTGACGAAATGCTCCGGCTGCGTTTGGGTGGCAATGAAGCCGAATCCGGTTTTTTCGCCATCCAGTTGCAGCTGTTGTCGCAGCGACGCGTTGATCGTGTCGCGCAGGGCGGGACTTTTCGCAAACAGTTCGCGCAAGCCATTGCTGCTGTCGCGCCAGCGTTGATTGGCCCGTAACAACAGACTTTCGTCGATGGTTTCAGGCAGCGCCAGGGACGTCGCGAACGACTCAGGCGCAGACGGCGGCAAATCGAGTGTGAGGGGTTCGAGCATGGTGGATGACTCGCAAGGGGGAGCGGGGCATCCGCTCCTGTGCGGGTCATTCAAAAGCGTTTGCTCAGGAGCATGGCGGTACAGGGATATTGTCTGCCGCGGCTGGATGACCGCTCGGCACTCTTCATCAAACTGTCATGGAAGTGTGGCAGCGCGCTCGCACGAACTTCATCAGACTCGCGCTCTACTGGGGTGCTGCGTTTTGGTGTTTTTTCATGTTGAAGAGATTTTTTTCAGTCGCGGCCGCGTTGGCCGCGCTTTTGTTCGGGGCCGGCTCGTTTGCAGCAGGGCGCTGTGATGTGAACGTGCCGACCGAGCACGTTGATCTGCCGCAAGTCAGCCTTGCCTATCAAAGCATCGGTCGTGCTTCGGATCCGGCATTGCTGCTGGTCATGGGCCTGGGTGGGCAGTTGATCCATTGGCCGGATGAGGTGGTAGTCGCCCTGTGTCAGCAGGGTTTTCGGGTGATTCGTTATGACAACCGCGACGCCGGCCTGTCGACCTGGCGTCAGGCACCGGCGCAGGCCAACCTGACGTTCGAAGTGCTGCGCTACAAGCTCGGCTTGCCGATTTCGGCGCCGTACAGCCTGACCGACATGGCCGACGATGCGCTGGGTTTGATGACCGCGCTGCAGGTCGAGCAATTCCACGTACTCGGCGCGAGCATGGGCGGGATGATTGCCCAGCACATGGCGGCGATGGCGCCGCAGCGGGTGGAAAGCCTGACGCTGATCATGACCACTTCCGGTGCCGAAGGCCTGCCTGCTCCGAGTGCGGCGCTGGTGCAATTGCTCTCGCGGCGCGGTGCGCCCAATCGTCAAGTGGCGCTGGAACAGCAGGCGGATTTGCTGGCCGCGTTGGGCAGTCCGGCAGTCAGCGATGATCGGCAGGCGCTGTTGCAGCAGGCGGCGGCGTCCTATGATCGTGCGTTCAACCCCGAGGGCGTGAAGCGGCAGATCATGGCGATCCTTGCCGAGCCTAGCCGTGTCGCCTTGCTCAATCAGTTGCGCGTGCCGACCCTGGTGGTGCATGGCACAGCGGATCCGCTGCTGCCGGTGATGCACGGGGTGCATCTGGCGGCGCACATTCAGGGCAGTCAACTGAGGCTGATTCCGGGATTGGCGCATCGGTTTCAGGAGGCGTTCAAGGAGCCGTTGCTGGCGGCGGTGCTGCCGTATCTGCAGGCGCATCGTGAGGACACTTCGCATTGGGCGCAGGTTGAGCCGGTGGCGAAGGGGAATCTGCTTTAGCTGCTGAAGATCAAGAGCCCCTCACCCTGACCCTCTCCTGGAGGGAGAGGGGACTTACGGAGGTGTCTTGCGCTATCCGCCGACCTGAATGAGCGGGTCGATTATGAAAACGCGTTCAAGTTACGCATCCGTAATCGACTCGGTTTCTCAGGTCGATGTAATTTGAAGCACCCTGCGGTCGGCTCCCTCTCCCTCCGGGAGAGGGCTGGGGTGAGGGCAGCCTTTGATCTTAACTGTGCAGCCGCACCCAGACCGTCACCAGCACCGTCGCCGCCATCAACCACGCCACCGCCGCCACGGCCAGCGATGCTTCAAGCCGCATCCGGTCGACCATCACGTACAACGTCGCCAGATAGATGAAGTACGGAATGATCGACCACATGCCAAACACGATCGTGGTCTTCAGGTCGTCGACCGAGCGGCCCTTGCCGACGATGTAATGCGCAATCAGGGCAAAGGTCGGAAACAGCGGCACCAGGCCGGCGATGTAGTAGTTTCTGGTCTTCGACAGTGCCGCGAGGATCAGCACCACTGCGGCGCCGATCGCTGCTTTCAGAATCAGATCCATCAGTGGCTCAACCCGTACTTTTTGACTTTGTCGAACAGCGTGGTCTTGGCCATGCCCAACTCCTGGCTGGCCTGGGTCAGGTTGCCGCCGCTGCGTTGCAAGGCGTCGACCAGAAGGTTGCGCTCGAAGGCTTCCACCGCTTCGGCAAACGCCAGGCCCTGGCCGGCGCTGGCCCCGGATTTCTTGAAGGCCGGCAGGCCGAGGGCGAAACGTTCGGCGACGTTGCGCAATTCGCGCACGTTACCCGGCCAGTCGTGGCTCATCAGGTTCGACAGGGTCTGGTTGTCCAGCTCCGGCAGCGCGCGATCAAAGCGCAGCGCCGACTGCTGGGTGAAGTGTTCGAACAGTTGCAGGATGTCTTCGCGGCGTTCGCGCAACGGCGGCAATTCCAGGGTCACGACGTTGAGGCGGTAGTACAAGTCGCTGCGAAATTCGCCGGCCTTGCTCGCCTCGTCAAGGTCGGATTTGGTCGCCGCAATCACCCGGCAATCCACCGCCACGCTCTGGTTCGAGCCGAGACGTTCGAGGGTGCGTTCCTGCAATACGCGCAGCAGTTTGATCTGCAACGGCAGCGGCATGCTTTCCACTTCATCGAGGAACAGCGTGCCGCCGTCGGCGTGTTCGATCTTGCCGATGCGGCGTTTGCCGGCGCCGGTGAAGGCGTTGGCTTCGTGGCCGAAAATCTCGCTTTCAAAAAGGTTTTCCGGCAGGCCGCCGCAGTTCAGCGCGACGAACTGTTTGCTGTGGCGCCGACTGAAATCGTGCAGGCAGCGGGCGACCAGTTCCTTGCCGGTGCCGGTCTCGCCTTCGATCAAGACGTTGGCCGAGGTGTCGGCCACGTTGGCGATCAGTTCGCGCAGGTTCTGCATCGCAGGTGAGCGGCCGATAATCCGCCCTTCCAGCGAATCGCGTTCAGCCAGTTGCCGACGCAGCGATGACACTTCACGGGCGAGGCTGCGTTGCTCCAGCGCCCGCCGCGCGACGTCCACCAGACGCTCCGGGGAGAACGGTTTCTCCATAAAATCATAGGCGCCTTTCTGCATGGCGCCGACGGCCATGGAGATGTCGCCGTGGCCGGTGATCAGCACCACCGGCAGGCTGCGGTCACGTTGCTTGAGACGGGTGAGCAGTTCCAGGCCATCGATGCCCGGCAGGCGGATGT
The DNA here is from genome assembly GCF_003105095.1 of Pseudomonas sp. NDM. Taxonomy (NCBI): domain Bacteria; kingdom Pseudomonadati; phylum Pseudomonadota; class Gammaproteobacteria; order Pseudomonadales; family Pseudomonadaceae; genus Pseudomonas; species Pseudomonas sp. NDM. The sequence goes on from NZ_QETJ01000081.1 coordinate 11,861, forward strand.
CGCTGATAACGATGCCGGCAAAGTTGTCGCCGACCTGCGCCAGCGCTTCTTCGGCGCTGCCGACGCCGATGCACGGGATGTCTTCGAGGGTCAGCGCCTGTTGGCAGCCGAGCAGCACATGGGGGTCGTCTTCGACAATCAGCACACTGAGTTCGGGGTTCATATTGGCTCGGCAGAAAGAGGGCTTACCAACGGTAAACTGAGGACGAAGGTGGTGCCACCGCCGGCCGGGTGTTCGACACCCAGATGCCCGCCGGTGGCAGCGGCGAGGCTGGCGGACAGGGTCAGGCCCAGTCCCAGGCCTTGCTCGCCGGGTTTGGTGGTGAAGAACGGTTCGAAAAGGTGCTTGCGCGCTTCGGCGTCGATGCCATGGCCGTTGTCGCGCACCCGCAGGCGATACTTGCCGTTGAACTCTTCACCCTCCAGCCACAATTGCGGCTGCGGTTGCGCGTGCATGGCGTCGAGAGCGTTGCCGATCAGGTTGACGAGGATCTGTTCGAGGCGGGTCTGATCTATCACTAATTGCACATCGGCAAACTGCCGGTGAATCTGCAGCGCGGTGTTTTCCACGCGCGCGCCCAGCACTTGCAACGCGGCATCGACGGCTTTGCCGAGACTGGCCTGGCCCTTGTTGTCTCCACGCCGGGCAAACGAGCGCAGGCTGGCGGTGATCCGGCCCATGCGGTCGATCAAATCATTGATGGTCTTGAGATTGGTGCTGGCGACGTCGAGCTGGCCGCGCTCGAGAAAGCGCACGGTGTTGCCCGACAGCGTGCGCATGGCTGCCAGCGGCTGGTTCAATTCATGGGCGATGCTGGTCGACATCTGGCCGATGGCGGCGAGTTTGCCGGCCTGCACCAGTTCATCCTGGGCGCGGCGCAAGGTCTCTTCGGCCTGGCGACGCTCGCGGATCTGACTCTTCAGCCGTTCGTTGCTGGCGCGCAAGTCGGCGGTGCGTTCGGTAATCCGACGCTCCAATTGGCTGTTGGCTTCCTGCAGGGCTTCGCGGGCGGCGAGGCGGGTGGCGAGGACTTTGCGCCGCTCGTTCCAGGCAATCAGCAGGAAGGCGAACAGGGCAAACGCAACGGCCACCAGAATGCCTTGGTTGATGGCTTCGCGGCGCAGGTCCTGCAATGGCGTGAGCAGGGTGAAATTCCACGGCGTGTCGCTCAGCAGTCGGGTTTGCGCCAGATAACTGATGTCGTCTTCGTCGGGCTGCAATTCGCTGTTGGCCGGGAAGGTCAGTTTCTCCACGCCTTCGGCCAGCGTCTCGCGGGCCAGCGGTTGCAGTTCGTTGAGCGGGAACCAGTAGTACTGCAGGCTGCGGGCGAGTTTTTCCTTGACCTCGTCGCTCAGCGGGATCACCGATTTCAGCCGCCTGGCCGGGTCACTGGAGAGAATGATGATGCCGTTCTCGTCGCTGACGAACGCTTCCAGACGCGCCCGTTGCCAGCGCTCTTCCATGGCTTCCAGACGCACTTTGACCACCGCCACGCCGATGATCTTGCCGTGCTCTTCGAGGCCGTGGGCCAGGTAATAGCCGGGCTCGCCATTGGTGCTGCCAATGCCATAGAAGCGCCCGGGCTGGCCGCGCACGGCGTCCTTGAAATAGGCGCGAAAGGACAGGTCTTCGCCCAGGTAACTGTCGACATCGCGCCAGTTGCTGGTGGCCATGACCCGGCCGGTGGTGTCCATCACGTAGATGGCGCGGCTACGGCTACGGCGGTTCAGGCCTTCGAGGTAATCATTGACCGTCTGCCGGTGCTCCGGGGTCGGGTCGGCCAGCAACTGCGGGACGCTGGTTTCGAGTTCCAGCAGGCTGGGCAGGTAGGTGTATTTGCTGATTTCACTTTCGACCGCACGGGCATGCAGTTCCAGCTGGCGCTGGCCGTTCTCGCCGAGGCTGCGGATGCCGAAGTGTTCACTGGTCCAGAAGCCGATGAACCCCAGTCCGACCATCAGGGCGATGATCAGCGGCGGCAGGAACAGATGACGGATCAGACGGGGCTTCACGGCAAGTGATGGCTCTGCAGCGCGATAAAGAGTGGGGTCGCATTTCATCACAGATGCCTTGGGTCAACCAGCGCTGCCGCGGACGACGCACTGGTTTGGTCGAGCCTGGAACCTGTGGCGAGGGAGCTTGCTCCCGCTCGGCTGCGAAGCAGTCGTAAACGCTGCGAATGCGTTGTGTCGGAAACAACGCAATTTGCAGGTTTTGCGGCCGCTGCGCGACCCAGCGGGAGCAAGCTCCCTCGCCACAAAGGGCAGATCGGTGGTGCTGTTAGTGCTGCAGGATTTTCTCGAGGAAGTGCTGCGCGCGTTCGGAGCGGGCACTGATGTCGCCGAAGAATTCCTCTTTCGGGCAGTCTTCGATGATCTTGCCCTGGTCCATGAAGATCACCCGGTCGGCGACTTTACGAGCGAAGCCCATTTCGTGGGTCACGCACATCATGGTCATGCCTTCGTGGGCCAGTTGCACCATCACATCGAGCACCTCGTTGACCATTTCCGGGTCGAGCGCCGAGGTCGGTTCGTCGAACAGCATGACGATCGGGTCCATCGCCAGCGCACGGGCAATCGCCACACGCTGTTGCTGACCACCGGACAGTTGCCCCGGATGCTTGTGGGCGTGCGCCGACAGGCCGACGCGCTCAAGCAGTTGCAGGCCTTTTTTGGTCGCCTCTTCCTTGCTGCGGCCAAGCACCTTGATCTGCGCGATGGTCAGGTTTTCGGTGATGGTCAGGTGCGGGAACAGTTCGAAATGCTGGAACACCATGCCGACCCGCGAACGCAGTTTCGGCAGGTTGGTCTTCGGGTCGGCGATCGACGTGCCGTCAACCACCACGTCACCTTTCTGGAACGGCTCCAGGGCGTTGACGCACTTGATCAGCGTCGATTTGCCGGAACCCGACGGGCCGCAGACCACGATCACTTCGCCTTTCTTGACCTCGGTGCTGCAATCAGTCAGCACCTGGAAGTCCCCATACCACTTGTTGATGTTTTTGATAGAGATCATACGGCGAACCTTTTCTGCAGACGCTTGACCAGCCGCGAGGCGGCGAAGCTGATGATGAAGTACACGAGACCGGCGAAAATCAGGAACTCATTGGAGCGGCCGATGATGTCGCCGCTGGCCCGCGAGGCGTTGAGGAAATCCACCAGGCCCACGGTGTAGACCAGCGAGGTGTCCTGGAACAGGATGATGCTCTGCTGCAGCAACAGCGGGGTCATCTTGCGGAACGCCTGCGGCAGGATGATCAGGCGCATCATCTGTCCGTAGTTCATGCCGAGTGCTTGGGCAGCACCCATCTGGCCCTTGGAAATCGACTGCACACCGGCACGGACGATTTCGCAGAAGTACGCCGCTTCGAACATCATGAATGCCACGACGCAGGAGGTGAACGCACCGATCGGCGTGTCTTCGCCAGTGATCCAGCGCAGCACGAACGGCACCGCCAGGTAGAACCAGGTGATCACCAGCAGCAGCGGAATCGAGCGGAAATAGTTGACGTAGGCGCCAGCGATGCTCGACAGCAACTTGTTGTGCGACAGACGGCACAGCGCGAGGATCGTGCCGAGAATCATCCCGCCGATCACGCCCATGGCCATCAGCTTGAGGGTCATCACCATACCGTTCCACAAACCGGGAATGGCCGGGACGATGCCACTGAAATCGAATTCCATTATTTACCCCCCACGGAGATCAGGCCGGGCACCGCGACTTTCTTCTCGACCAGGCGCATCAGCAGCATCAGGCTCATGTTGAGGGTGAAATAGATCAGCGTCGCCAAAGTGAACGCTTCGAACAGGTTGGCCGAGAACTCGGCGGTCTGTTTGGTCTGCGCCAGCAATTCCATCAAACCGATCAGGGACGCCACGGAGGAGTTCTTGAACACGTTGAGGAATTCCGAGGTGAGCGGCGGAATGATGATCCGGTAGGCCTGGGGCAGCAGCACGTTCCAGTAGATCTGCGGCAGTTTGAAACCCATCGCGCGGGCGGCGGATTCCTGGCCACGAGGCAACGCCTGGATACCGGTGCGCACTTGCTCGCAGACACGGGCGGCGGTGAACAGACCCAGGCAGACGACCACGCTCAGGTAGGCCGAAGTGGTCGGGTTGAGGTCCTGCTTGTACCACTCCTGCAGATCCGCCGGCAGCAGATCGGGTACCAGGAAGTACCAGATGAACAGCTGCACCAGCAGCGGCACGTTACGGAACAGCTCGACGTAGCAGGTCGCAATGCCGGATACGATGCGGTTCGGCACGGTGCGCATGATGCCCAGCAGCGAGCCGAGCAGCAGGGCGATGATCCACGCCACGACGGCGATGGCGATGGTCCAGCCCAGACCGGAGATGAACCAGTCGAGATAGGTCTCGCTGCCCACGCCGGTGGACTTGAAGAACACGCCCCAGTCCCAGTTGTAATTCATTAGGGTCTCCCCTCGATTCGATCGATGTACAAGTGCCCGCCTGGGGAACTCCGTTCCCTCCCCAGTCTTTTTTCAAAGACCGGGCACACGCGATCGGCTCGACAGCCACCGGTTCGAGTGTTTCCAGAAAAATGCCAGCAGGGAGTGACCATCCCCTGAAAAGGCAGGCGCCTCCTCAGGGGATAAGGTTAGTCAGAAAATCAGGACTTTTTGTCGTCAGCCGCTTTGTCGGTCGGAGTGGCGATCAGCGCCTTGAGCTCGTCGCTCATCGGGAAGTTCAGGTTCAGACCTTTTGGCGGGATTGGCGCCATGAACCACTTGTCGTAGATCTTGTTGATCTCGCCCGATTTGTAGGTGGCGACGATCGCGTCATCCACAGCCTTTTTGAACGGCGCATCACCCTTGCGCACCATGCAGCCGTAGATTTCGTACGACTGTGGCGTGCCGGTCACTTCCCAATCGGTGGCTTTCTTGGCCTTGGCCGCTTCGCCGGCGAGCAGGGCGTCGTCCATCATGAAGGCAACGGCACGGCCCGATTCCAGCATCTGGAAGGACTCGCCGTGGTCTTTGGCGGAGATGACGTTCATGCCCATCTGCTTGTCGGCGTTCATCGCCTTGAGGATGCGCTCGGAGGTGGTGCCGGCGGTGGTCACGACGTTCTTGCCTTTCAGGTCGTCGAAATCCTTGTACTTGGAGTCTTTCTTGGACAGAAGACGGGTACCGATTTCGAAGATGCCGACGGAGAAGTCGACCTGCTGCTGACGCTCGACGTTGTTGGTGGTCGAACCGCACTCGACGTCCACGGTGCCGTTCTGCACCAGCGGGATACGGGTCTGCGAGGTGACGAGGTTGTATTTGACTTGCAGGTTCGGCAGGTCGAGGTCTTTCTTGATCGCTTCGACGATGGCCAGCTGGATATCGTGCGAGTAGCCGACCGGCTTGCCGGACGCATCAGCGATGTAGGAGAACGGGATGGAGGCGTCACGGTGGCCAAGGGTGATGACACCGGACTCTTTGATCTTCTTCAGGGTGCCGGTGAGCTCGGCGGCGAAAACTGGCGTGCTGATCAGAGCGGCAGCAATGGCTGCGCCCAGGATATGGGGAACGATGCGCATCAAATTTTCCTCGACTTTGTTTTTTTTATGGAGCCAGTTTGTCGGCCCTTTTTGTGCTTCGAATGCCTGACGGCTCCTGAAGTGTTGGCACAACAGGCATTCGTCGAGAGAGTGTAGAGCATGACTCGTGCCAGAGCAGGCGCCATCGGTTAATGCCTTGTTTTATAACGTTATTAAACTTTTGTGGCGGCAATTTGATGGGGCGCTGATCCGGTTAACCGAACCGACTGAGGAGTCGCGTTCGGAAAACCGAATGCTTGTAACTCGCGGTCTCAGGCTTCCCGGCTCAGTGGCGTTTCATGCAAATACAGCCACTTCACCCCGGCTGGCTGCGCGCTCAGGATCGCCACCGACGCCCGCGAGTGTTCAACGCCGTCCAGGCGATGGGTTTCTACGTAGCTCACGGCCAGCCTGTCGTCCTGCTGCCATACCGTGTGCAAATCACTGATCTCGATATCGAGTCCCTTTTTCGCGCCCACGGCTCCCCTGAACAGTTGCTCCACTTCGCAGCGGTCCAACGGAATCGCCGAGATACCGAGCATGCTGAAATCTTCGGCAAATGCCTGCATCAACGGCTCGATGCTTGCGGCGCCCATGCCGTCGGCATCGGTGAACACCCGAAGGATCAGCTCGTGGACGTGGTGAATACTGTGTTCGGCCTGTTCGATGGGATCGTTTGTCATGGGCGTTCCTTTGCAGGGGAAAGTTGATGCATCTGCAGCAGCGGGAAAAGCCCGATCAGCGCTGCAATCGCGAACGTCAGGTGATAGGCAGGCGTGGTGTCGAGCCGCTGGAGCAGGACATTGAAGATCATCAGAAACAGTGTGGCGCCGAGGCTGAAAGACATCTGGCGATTGATGTTCCAGATGACACTGGCCTTGTGCATATCGCCGTCGGCGAAGTCCATCATGGAGGTGGTCTGCGCGGTATTGGCACCGATGCCGCCACCGATACCCATCAGGCTGTAAGCGATCACGATGATCCACAGATCACCTGGCGCACTGACCAGCACCAGCGTGGCAATGCCGGCACTGTGCAACAGCATGCCGAGGGTAAACAGGCGTCTGGCGCCAACCCGGTTGTAGACCCGGCCGCCAATCGTCATCGCAATGAACGCACCGATGGCGTAGAGGAGCATGAACATTCCCGTCAGCCGGGCGCTGAAGTGCAGGGTGCTCTGCAGGTAGAAAATGCTCATCAGGTTGACCCCGGTGAACACGCCCGGAATCGCGTAATAGATGAAAATCGACGTGCTGAGTTTTTTGCTTCTGAGCAGGCTCAAGTCGATGATCGGGTTGTTGCAGCGGCGGTAGTGCAGCAGATACAGCGCGATGAATATCAGCCCCGCCATGACAAAACCCAGCGCTGCCCATGGCGGATAGTCGCCGCCGTACAGCGACATCCCCATCAGCAGACTGGCGAGCGCCGCGCTGACCATCAACAGGCCTTTGATATCCGGGCGTTGAAGTCTGGCGGGGCGGCTTTCCCTGATCCACAACCAGGACAACCCGGCGGCAAGCAGCGAAAACGGAATGTTGCTGTAGAACACCCAGCGCCAGGAACTGATGTCGACAATGACGCCGCCCACGGTGGGCGAAATCGCTGGTGCGAGCAGTGCGACGGCCATCACCAGCGTGGATATTCTCGCCCGTTGCTCACCCTGGAAAAGATTGAACGCCAGCGCCTGCCCGACCGGAATCAGCAGGCCGCCGCCGATGCCCTGGATGAAGCGCCAGATCACCAGTTCCTCGAAGCTGTCGGCCTGGCCGCACAGCCATACCGCTGCTGCAAACAGCAACATCGAGGCCGTCAGGATTTCGCGGCTGCCCCAGCGTGCGGCCAGCCAGGTGCTCACCGGAACGCTCAGCGTCAGGCCGAGAATGTAAGCATTGCCAACCCATGCCACCGCTGAGCTGTTGACGTGCAGTGTTGCCGACAGACTGGGCAGCGCCACCGCCGACATGAAGATGTTGATGCAGTCGATAAAGAAGCCGAGCAGGAAAACCGACGCGACTTTATAGCGGTAACTCATGGTGTTTTCCCCTTTGTCGTCAAGCATAGGGGCGATAGACTCCGGCCGTCGATGCACTGGGGCTGAACACAATGTTTGAAGGGATTGAACCGTGACGCAGGGCGCCCTGCATACGCACTTGAACCGGGTACAGACGTTTCTGGCGATCGCCGAACTGGGTTCGTTCACCAAGGCTGCCAGCCATCTCAACCTCAGCCGGGCCATGGTCAGCCTGCACATCAAGGCGCTGGAAGCGGCGTTGTCTACAACGCTGTTGATGCGCAACACTCGTGCTGTGTCTCTGACCGAGGCCGGGCAAAGCTTTTACAATGAATTCAAAACCATCGTTGCCGATATCGACACTGCCTTCGACAGGGTGATGCACGGCACAAACCGCGTTTCGGGCACGTTGCGGATCAGTTCCACCAGTGAATACGGCGAGCGATTCATCCTGCCGCTGATTCCGTTATTCGCCGAGCGCTATCCGGACATCCGCCTGTGCTACGACTTCAACTCTTCGCTCAACGATCTGCTCGCCGAACGGCTGGATCTGGTGGTTCGCCTGGGCAACCTGGCAGACTCGGCGTTCAAGAGCCGGAAACTGGCGGATTATGAAATTGTGCTGGTGGCGACTGAAGGGTTTCTGGCCCGCCATCCGGTAAAAACGCCTCAGGATCTCGATGCCGTACCGTGGATCGCCAACAGCAATTTGCTGGCACCGACGCAGTGGGTTTTACGCGATGGTGTGGGGGAGGGGGTCGAGGTCAATGGCACGCGTCAATTCCAGTCAAATTCCTCGACGGCGATTCGTTCGATGACCTTGTCGTCGCTGGGCGTGTCGGTGTTGCCGGCGTGGATGGTTGAAGACGATATGGCCTGCGGGCATCTGCTGCGCGTGTTGCCGGAATACTCGCTGCCGTCACAGCCGATCAGCCTGGTGTTTCCTGATATGCCGCATCTGCCGCAGAAGTCGCGGGTGTTTATCGATTTTCTATTGGCGCACCTGGGGCGCTGAAATCAAAAGCCCCTCACCCTAACCCTCTCCCGGAGGGAAAGGGGACTGACCGAGTTGTTCTTGCGAGCTTCGCCGACCTGAATTGTCGAGCCGAACTCAGGTCATGAAAAGCATGAATATCTGCTCCCTTTCCCCCTCGCCCCCCTTGGGGGGAGAGGGCTGGGGTGAGGGGGGGCTGGATCTTGCGGGGACAACAAAAAGCCCCTGAATCTCACAATTCAGGGGCTTTCGTTCAAGCGATGGGGCGAAGATCAAGCCGCCTCGATCTTGCGGTTCTGCTCAACCTTGCCCAGATACGTCGCCAGCTTCTGCTGCTCGTCCGGTGTGGTGAACAATCCAAGCTTGGTACGGCGCCACAGAATGTCATGCGCCGTGGTCGCCCACTCTTCGCTGCACAGGTAATCGACTTCGCGGGTGTAGAGGCCGCCGCCGATGTGCTCGCCCATGTCAGCCAGGCTTTCCACGCCTTCGAGCATGCGCCAGGTGCGGCTGCCGTAGGTGACCGCCCAGCGCCGGGCGATTTCCGTCGGGACGAAATCGAACTTGTCGCGGATCCGCGCGCTCAGGGCTTCGGGCGTGGTCATGTCTTCGCCGCCGGGCAGGGTGGCAGTGGCCGTCCAGCTCGGGCGCATCTGGGTGAAGAACGGCATCAATTGCGCCATCGCCGACTCGGCGAGTTTGCGATAGGTAGTCAGCTTGCCGCCGAACACCGACAGCAGCGGCGCTTCTTCAGCGTTGCCTGACAGCGCCAGGGTGTAATCGCGGGTGACGGCCGACGGGTTGTCGGATTCGTCGTTGCACAGCGGTCGAACACCCGAGTAGCTGTGCAGGATGTCTTCGCGGCTGACTTGCTTCTTGAAGTGGGCGTTGACCACTTTCAGCAGGTAATCGGTTTCGCCTTCGGTGATCGCCACTTTCGCCGGGTCGCCGGTGTACTCACGGTCGGTGGTGCCGATCAGGGTGAAGTGGTTCAGATACGGAATGGTGAAGACGATGCGCTGATCTTCGTTTTGCAGAATGTGCGCGTGCTCGCCTTCGTACAGTTTCGGCACGATAACGTGGCTGCCCTGAATCAAACGGATGCCGTACGGCGATTCCATTTTCAGGTCGTCACGAATGAATTTGGCGACCCACGGGCCGGCAGCATTGACCAAAGCCTTGGCGGTGATTGAAAACAGACTGCCGTCGGCGCGCTCCAGATGCAGATGCCACAGGCCCTTGGTGCGGCGGGCGCTAACGCAGCGGGTCTGGGTGTGCACATGGGCGCCTTTCTCGCGCGCAGCCATGGCGTTCAGGACCACGAGGCGGGCATCGTCGACCCAGCAGTCGGAGTATTCGAAGCCGTTCTTGATTTCGCTTTTCAGTGCGCTGTCGGCGCCAAACTTCAGGCTTTTCGAACCCGGCAATTTTTCGCGCTTGCCGAGGTTGTCATACAGGAACAGGCCGGCACGAATCATCCACGCCGGACGCAGGTGCGGGCGGTGCGGCAGGACGAAACGCATGGGTTTGACGATGTGCGGCGCCTTGGCCAGCAGCACTTCGCGCTCAGCCAGTGCTTCGCGCACCAGACGGAATTCGTAATGTTCGAGATAGCGCAAGCCACCGTGGATCAGCTTGCTGCTGGCCGACGAGGTGTGGCTGGCCAGGTCATCTTTTTCGCAAAGGAACACCGAAAGACCGCGACCGGCGGCATCCGCTGCGATCCCCACGCCATTGATCCCGCCGCCGATCACGGCAACGTCATAGATCTCGGAGAGAGGGGGCGTACGCAAGGTAGAGGTGGACATCGGCTGGCCTCGGTTCTTTTGGTTTTATGTCTTGGAAATCGAACATTAATGTTCATTTGCGAAAATGGTAGCCCATAAAGACGCGCACAGCCAGTCACGTTCGATTGAAAAAACTCATCGAAGGGCCGAGAAAGGAAAATATCCGAACATTAAAAGCAAAAGATCGCAGCCTTCGGCAGCTCCTACAGGAGGAATGCATT